>CAXSIE010000218.1:0-5666 GCA_964237295.1 uncultured Flavihumibacter sp.
CTTTAATTTCAGGTACAAACCATGCGGAAATGTAATCATCACCGATAGGCTCCTGCAACCAACTGAAGCCACCGCCTTTGCCGGTAGAATAGATCTCATGACCCAGACTTCGCATCGGGAATGTTTCATAAGCCCTGTTGGATAATTCACGAACGGTATTATAAATTTTCACTTTCAGTCCTTTGCTATGCGCTTCATCAATATAATCTTTCATCTTTTTGTATTCGATAAAAGGATAATTGATATACGGATTTATAGGAGTGGCATGATGAATATTTATTACGGTTGCACCGGTTTCTTTAATGCTGTCTATAGCATTATAACTATGATAAAACCTGGTGGCCCACTGGAAGTCGGTATTGATGGTATGAAACGGCGTGACAAGCAAAGTGAAATTGAAATACAGCGTATCGCCTTTTTTTAACTTCCTGGCACCGGTAAAATTATTTGCCAGCATGGAACTGCCTTTTTCACCAATGGTAATGCCGCCTTTACCTTCATTACCCCATGATGTTGGCAGCAGCAACGGTTTCTGCAAATAAAAATTAGTGTTAAGCGGACGAACATATTTCTCATCGCGCAATGAATACTGCAAGCCTGCATTAACAGTGCCGATCCAGGCGCCATCCTGGTTTTTGGTGGCTACATCCCATTTCCATTCAACTGTTTCAGGGCGGTAGCCGCCTTTCTGTCCTAACCCCATCATATATTTCCCTATTTCTTTTTTAAAGGGAATATGCATGGTGATGTCTTTAAAATCGATGTCCTGCAAAGCGCTTACTTTAACCGTGTATGAAATGAAACCGTCAAATTCAAGAGAGGCCGAAACATCCATCTGTAAACTGTCGTTGCCATTGGTGGCTTTCCATTCAACAGTGCCTGCCTCGCGCTTTGTAAATTGCAGCCCGTTATTTTTTAATTTCATATCTTTTCCATCACTCATCCTGGTAAAATGAAAATGAATCGGCTCAGCTACCAGGTTATTAGGCAGATCAGAATAACCGGTCATCTCGGGTGTAAAGTAAGTTTGGATTTGTTTGGGAAAGCCGTCGTTATTCAATTCAACAGTTCTGCCTAAGAGATGAATCGTGTTGTTTTTTATTTCCAATGGGGTGTAGGGAGCGATCACGGTATTTTCCTGCGCCAGGGTAGAATTCAGCCATTTAAGGCGGGTCTGTTTCCAGGGTTCACTGATGCCCGCATCAGGTAATGTTTTAGCAGAAACTGTAATAGAAATACTGACTACTGTTGAAGCTACATCTTTTGCCATTATAGTGGCGGTGGCCTTATAAACGCCGGGCTTTGCGTTTAAAGGAACATCTATACCACACCATAACGCCTGCACCTGATTTTGCGGTATACTTATTTGTTTGAGGAAGGGTGTGCCTGTATAATCAATACCGTTACTGTTGAGACAGGAAATATTTTTAGCGGTTATCAATCCGCCGGCCGCATCTTTAAGGTCACTAAATGTAACGGTTACATTTTCCAGTGGCTTTAATGCATATATGCCTAACTGGAACGTGTAATATTCTCCTTTCGCGGCTTCGCCGGTAAATGAAAAGTTCAATCCTTTTTTTATCCACCGATAAGGCAGGCGGCTTTTCATTTTAACAGGATACAACCTGTCTTCAGGAAAAACAAGATAAGCGGGGTTTTTACTATTGGAAACAATCTTTGCTGTTTCATCAGCTGTGGCAATTACTTCCATCGGATAAAAGCTGTTGAACGTATCAATGGATTCCATTTCCGTTGCAACAGCATTGACAGGAGTATTGGCTGTAATAGCTTGGGACCAGTTTTGAGAAGCTGTATTTTGTGCAGCCAGGTATACTCCTTTTGGATAGTTTGACCTGCCTTCATTTTTATAAGGCATGTAGTAAATAAAATATTTTCCTTTGCCGGACGCAGGTTCAAAATAAACGGTACCTGATTCGTTGCTGATATCAGCGGTTTTGTAGTTCACTACCTGTTGCAATGTTTTTGCATCCTGGATGATGATCCTTTTAAGTTGCGGGTCATTATCAGACCTGCGCCAGGGAATGATCACTTTTGCAATAGTTCCCTGTCCGTTGAATTGAACAACTACGCGGTGATTGCCCAGCGAGTCTGCTTTCCAGCTATTATTTCCTGAAGCAAATTTTAGTTCCTGTGCATTTGTTAAAGCTGTTATGCAAAAGATTAAAGCAAGTATTACTGTTTTCTTCATGAACTTCTTAGTGTTTGTGAAATGAAGTTATGGATATAAGCTTGTTGTTTTCTTTGCAAACGATTGATTGATTTAAATGAAGGAATCCTTGGTGTACGTGTTTGTTGCCACAAAGGCACGAAGGCACCAAGGATTTGAAATGTTGGAAGGGTTAAACCGGTAAATTAATTTCTTTGTGTTCCTTGGTGCCTTTGTGACAAAGAACGCGTGTGCACCCTGAGGCTCCTACTCAAAACGTATAGGCTGAAATCTTTTGAATTCATGAAAAGATTTTTCAACAGGCGCCCAGGCCCATTTTACCATAGTGCCGTTGTCGTAGTCGAGCCGATAGAAGTTTGCGTTCCATATAGTACCGCTTTTGGGTGGAACATTCCCTAGCGGGTTAAATAACCTGTAAGGAAAGAATATTTCGGCGCTCCAGGATTGAATATCGCTGCCCGGCGCTGCTTTTCCACCAATTATGCTAACCATCTTTTTTGTACGCCTGGCATTTTCATAATGCCAGGGTAGCCAGCCGTTAACCCTTCCATCGAGGTTGGGTATGATAAGAACAAGTTCCTTGTTGAGTTGATTGATCTCATATTCAAAGTATAAAGGTAGTTGAGTGTCCGGATGAAAGAATACTTCAAAAACATCCGCCTTGAAGAGGTCCTCAAAATCATTCTGAAAAGTAGTGGTGATCTTTTTATCCGCACCGTTAAACAGCACATAGATGCCGGTAGCGGAATAGAGTATTTTAAATTTTGTTTCATAGTCGTTCCCGGGGTCAAGTTTTTTAAGAGCTGTCCAGGAAGTTTTGTCCCATGCCTTATTATCGCCAGCGCCGGTGATATTGAAATCATCACATTTTTTCACGGTCAGTTCCTGTACCGGCGACTGGCTTTGCAGGTGAAAGTCAAATAAGAATACCAATCCTGCGAGTAACCAAAAGAATTTAATCATGATCTTTGAATGTGTTATAAATGTAAGAACCTTATTTGATTAAAGGGATAAGGTATGTGAGTTATGAAGAAGTTCAAACGTTCTTATATTCGTGGCCAATGACATTAATGTTAGTTCACAATTTTGTACAACTAAATTAGGAACAGACTGCAAAAAATTATATTTTCACTTTTTACCCATAGCAAATATTTCTAAATGCCATTATTAGAAAGTCAATTGGTCGTTAAGCGATCAACCATTCCGGAAGCGGGGAAAGGATTGTTTACCAAAAAGTTTATTTCAAAAGGCACACGTATCGTTGAGTATACGGGTAAGATCACAACATGGAAAAACGTTAACCACGACGATGGAAGAAATATGTACATCTATTACCTCAAACGATATCATGTGATAGATGCACAGCGGCATAAAAAAGTATTGGCGCGTTATGCAAACGATGCAAACGGCCTCACCAGGATCAAGGGTATTCGTAACAACAGCGAATATGTAACCGATGGCCTGCGGGTTTTTGTTCATGCAGCAAAAGACATTCCTGCCGGCAGTGAAATTTTTGTTGACTATGGAAAGGAATACTGGCAGGTTGTTCGTCATAATACCCGTCTTGATAAGATCGCCAATAAGAAATTAGAGAAGCAGCTTGCCAGGAAGCAGCTTTCTGCCAACAAATAAATTATTATGACAGTTACCTGGCAAGGTGTTTACCCGGCTGTATTAACGCCTTTTAAAAATGATGATACTATAGACTTTGAGCTATTCAGGATCAATACCGATGCGCAGCTGGAAGCAGGTATTGATGGTATGGTACTCGCCGGATCGCTTGGTGAGGCAAGTACTTTATTAAACATTGAAAAGAAGGACCTCCTGCGTTTTGCAAAACAGGTTACTAACAACAGCATTCCGGTGATCATGAATATTTCGGAGCAGGCTACCAAAGCTGCTGTGCAGGCCGCAAATGAAGCAGAAGAAAATGGTGCCGATGGTCTGATGCTATTGCCACCGATGCGTTATAAAGCCGATGATAAAGAAACACTGCAATTTTTTACAACGGTTGCTTCCAATACGTCGTTACCGATCATGATCTATAATAATCCTGTAGATTATAAAATTCATGTGAGTCTTGAAATGTTTGAAGCCATGTCTGATTATCCGAATATACAGGCCGTTAAAGAATCCACCCGCGATGTTTCCAACATAACAAGGATGTTCAACAGGTTTGGTGATCGTTATAAAATATTAACCGGAGTGGATCCCCTGGCGATGGAATGTCTTTGCATGGGCGCTGATGGCTGGGTTGCAGGCCTGGTAGATGCTTTTCCTAAAGAAACCGTTGCAATTTATCGTTTGATTAAAGCAGGTAATTACGCTGAAGCGTTGAAAATCTACAGGTGGTTTTTACCGGTGCTCGAATTAGACATTCATCCTAAACTGGTGCAGTACATTAAGCTGGCTGCTGCCATTACCGGCATTGGAAGTGAAAATGTTCGCCTTCCAAGACTTCCCGTTGAAGGCAGCGAACGTGAAGCCGTTCTGGCAATTCTCAACAAAGCCATGAAGAGCAGGCCGGAGCTTCCCAATTATCTTTGTTAATGATTTATCATTAACCATTATTCATACTTCTTTCCCTTTGTGTACCACAGATCACGATAGGAAATATTAATGGTTAGCTGCGTATATTTTTCTTTTATCAGGGAATTGACCGTAGTACCGCGGTTGCCGGCTTCCAATGCCAGGTTTATATTGATCCTTCCACTTACAGGAACACCTCCGCCTATCGTAATTCCATAATCCGATATCTGCCGGTTATTGATGTTGATGTAAGAATTGTTCAGAAACAATCCTGCCTGCACATAATTTTTTTCATACAGGTAATTATTTACATTCTGAAACTTACTGTACTGGATACCTAATGAATATCGCTGACTGTTTGTAACCAGGTTATTGTAAGCTGTTTTCACTGCCGACCAATCCTGAAATTTATAATCTGCCGCCAACGTAAGCCTTTTATTTTTTGTAACGGAAATGCCGGCACCATAAGATAACGGTACGGCGTAGGAGCTGTTTTTTAATATTTCATTTTTAACAGTTGATCCGTCAAAGTTTGTCACCAGCAAAGTATACTGCGATTTAAGATTTGTTTTATTAGAAAAAATAAACCCCATGTTCAGGTCGTAAGTTTTGTTGAGGGATGTAAAATATTGAAGGCCGTAATCAAAATGAAAATCATGTATGTAAATATTTTTTGTAGAGGTGATATTGCTTGTCAGGGCATCTTCCTGAATGAGTTCTGTTTGTACTATTGAACCGAAAAGAAAGGATGTGTTGATACCCAGCGAAAAATGTTTGCCGATTTTATATCCATTCGACCAGTATATATTATTAACTCCTCCATTGCCATCATATTTAGCCTGGTAAGAGCTATTGGTACCCTCAATGCTTTTGTTAACGGTAAAAAGGTAGCTGACACTGCTGAACGGTGTAAGTCCAACGCCCATCCCCCAGTTTTTGGTGATCTTGA
>CAXSIE010000218.1:5676-8324 GCA_964237295.1 uncultured Flavihumibacter sp.
GCCAATTCAAAATTAAAAAACTGGTTATCAAGTGCACTGTAAGAGGCAGGGTTAGCCTGGTAAATAGTTCTTCCTGAACGTAGCGATATGCCAGTGTTAGCCATGCCTGAGCTCCTGTTGTACAAGTTATTATCAATATCTCCGATACCTATGATAGAATAAGGGGCGTTAATATCCTGTGCTGTTATCTTGTAAGATGTGAGCACACCAAACAGAACGATCGCTATTTTTAAATATGATTGCATATCAATTGTTGTTAGATTAGTCAACTGCTAGAAAAAATATCTTTATCTGTATGTTATTTTTAACTTTTGTATTGTCACCAATCACCAGCCTGTTAAAAGTTGTATTGGAAGCAGTGGCGGGTGGATACAATAGCAAGCCATTATCAAGACCTGGATTTACTGTTATTTGTTGTTGCAGGTAGCTGGTGATATCGTAAGTATAACTGGTGTTTTCTCCGTAAAGATTATCAACCGTTAAACTGCCGTTTTGAGTGGTTGGTGATGTAGTTGAACCATCTGTTAAAGCTGTTCCATAACCATTATATTTATCGGTAGTAACAAGGTTAAGCACCGGAGGTAACCGGTAAGTATTGTTAAAAGTTCCGGTAACAGGTTTAACAATAAGCTGGGCCTTTAAAATTTTACCTGATTGTTTAATCAGTAATAAATTAGGCAGGGAAGGAAATCTTATTTTGGTAAAAATACCAGTTATAGATTGCAGGTATGCCGCATGCCCTAATTGAGAAGAAGGAATTTCTGTATTCTTTGGAAGCGAGGCCAGCACAGTATTGCTCCGGTCAATAGTTATCTGATTGAATTGCAGTTCCGGATTAGCTAAATTGAAATCAACGAATTTGTGTGTAAAGGTGATGTCTCTTTCTGTATAGTACAATCTCATCTTCAGCGTGGAGTCTGTTGCAGAATATCCGATTATAGAAGAAGGGGTGGCGGAAGTTGACAGCGTGAGTCCCTTAAAATATTGCAGGAAGTAAGTCTGATCGATAATCTCTGTTGCCTGGTCTTTTAATTCTGATAAACGTATTTCAAGGGTATCCGTTTTATTGGGTTTAGGATTGAATTGTTTTGTTGCCCACGGTACAGGTGAATATGGAATATAAGATGTATTATAGAAGCCGGTGTTTTCTCCGGTGTATTCCAACTTTGAAGTAAGTTCATTAACATTGATCTGCTGTGTAATACTGGTATCACCGTAATAATTTTTGGTAAGCATCAGCTTAAGTGTCAGTGAATCAAAAATTGCATCAGCCGGAATGGTAGTGGTAGCAGGAACGCTGAATTGAAAGAAGGAACGCGCATTGATACTTCCAAAAGTTTCATCTTTATAGTTTCCCAGTTGCACAGTGCTGGTGTTGGATGTAATAAAGGAATCACTTCTTATGGTGCTGATTACTGGAGTTAAAGAATCTATCACGATAATATTTGTATAACTTTCTGCAAGGTTTTCTCCGAACGAAATACTTTTTTTCTCACATGCTAAAAAGCAAGGCATAACAATTATAAACAGCGCACAAGCCGGTCTGAAATTATTTAAATACTGCTTTATCATATTGATCATTTAAAAGAAGGATTTTCTGAATGCAGCAAATTATGCGTAAGAATGTTAGCACTATTATAATATGTATGAATGAGGGATTTACATCGACGAAATTTGGTATGAGGGAATTATTAATGGTTAGCTATAAATGATTAACGGTTAGTTTCATTAATTGCAAGTTTTTTCATCCGCTTACTTTTAAACGTCAACTGAAAGAAACTTCCCGTTAATCATTAACCATTAATAATTATCCCATACCTGTATTCGTCTATAAATTATGGCAACTTGTCTATATTAACTGTTGGTTTGCCGGGTTATATTATAGATTCGCAGCAAACGAATGATCTTATGATTTTGATAAAAAGAATTTACTTTCCGGTTTTCGTGATGCTGCTTATTGCTGCTTGCAATCCTAATTCAAGTACCACTACAACTACTGTTGGTAACTGGATCAAGCGTTCTTCCTTCGAAGGTGTAGCGCGAAGCGAAGCTGTTTCTTTCACAGTGGGAGACTATTCTTATGTAGGAACCGGATATGATGGAAAAGACCGGTTAAAGGATTTCTGGCAATACGATCCTGCACAAAATTTCTGGTTGCAGAAAGCAGATTTCCCCGGTCTTGCCAGAAGCAGCGCAGTGGGAATGAATATCAATGCTATGGGATATGTAGGTACCGGTTATGATAATGAAGGAAATAAGCTGAAAGATTTCTGGCAGTACGACCCCACTGCAAATAAATGGAAGGCGATCGCTGATTTCGCTGGTTCTGCAAGATATGATGCTGTTGCTTTTTCTATTAAAGATAAAGGGTATCTGAGTACCGGATATGATGGAAATTATTTAAAGGATTTCTGGCAATATGATCCATCTACAAATGCCTGGACCCAGCTTCCGAGTTTTGGTGGTGATAAAAGACGTGAAGCGGTGGCTTTTGTAATTAACGATAAAGGGTACGTATGCACAGGGGTTAATAACGGAACGGCTACAAATGATATCTGGCAGTTTGATCCTGCAACGGGCTGGACAGAAAAGAGAAAACTGACCAATGTAAGTGATTCCAGTTTTGATGATGCCTATGCTTCCATCAT
>CAXSIE010000219.1:0-8296 GCA_964237295.1 uncultured Flavihumibacter sp.
GGGTATGGGGTATGGGGTATGGGGTATGGGGTATGGGGTATGGGGTATGGGGTATGGGGTATTGACAGATCTCTGGTAATAGATGCTGCTTTACATTAAATTATTTGCACCTTTTTTTATACTTGCTTAGCGCAGATTTATACCTCATACCCCATACCTCATACCCCATACCTCATACCCCATACCTCATACCCCATACCTAAAATAGCCGCAGCTCATAAAATTCGAACACACAAGCGGTAACATTAAAACAAAAATGGATCAACACACCATACCATATTGTTTTTTCCTTCCATCTTATATTGCCCAGCCATATAGCAAATGGTAGTAACCAAAAGAACGAAATAAAACTCATATGGATTATCGCGAACAAAAATGCAGTAATAAATATTGCACGGCGTTCATATTCGATATTAAAAAGGCTTTGAAGAATTACTCCCCGGTATGCTAATTCCTCAAAAACGGCTGGTAACAAAGCCACCAGGGTTATCATTCCGAGCTTAGGATAAGGAAGATGCCTGAAGGAACGATAATAATAAACATTCTCGTTAAATACATTCTTATTCACCCATTTAATAAGGATATTGACTGCAATGGCAAATAAAATTGATGCTCCTGCATACACTATAGCTTTTGGTATTGTAAAACTTTCCCACTTGAATAAAGGTTTCAGATCCCTCCTGATAATAATTACAAAAATCAAAGTTACCATAGCCAGAATTCCTTCTATGATAAACAGCCAGTTTAATCCCTGGAAATAATGAACAAAATTTGCTATCAGGCAAATAACAAGATCAATACTATAAAATGCTATCACGATTTTTAACCACTTGTTATGCTCCGCTTCACTTATTTCTTCTTCTTCAATTTCCACTAGAATAATGATTGATGATTAATGGTTAATGATTAACGGGTAACTGTAATTTATATATATATTAATTGATTGTGATCCGTAATTATTTGCGACCAACCGTTAATAATTAATCATTAACCATTAATTATTATTCCTTCTTCCTTTAAAGCCTGATGTAACTGTTGCGGGGACAGAAAATGTATGCCCCTGATGCCAACAGCTTCCGCACCTTTAATATTACGCATACTATCATCAATAAAAATAGCCTCATCCGGGTTTACTTTAAAACGGCTTAAAAGCGTATGATATATATCAGCAAATGGTTTGCGTGTTCTTTCTTCACCGCTCATCACGATCCCATCAAACCATTGCAGAAAATCGTAGCGCTGTATAGCCACCGGGAATGTTTCGGCGCTCCAGTTGGTTAACGCATATAATTTATACTGACCGGATTCTTTCAACAGGCGTAAAATTTCTACCGTTTCATCAATAGCACCGCCCAGCATTTCTTCCCATCTATCGTAATAAGCTCGTACCTGATGTTCATATTCCGGATAAATTGCTATCAACTCTGCAGTTGCTTCCTTTAACGACCTGCCTGCATCCTGTTTTTCATTCCATTCACTGGTACATATATTTTCAAAGAACCAGTTCATTTTTTCTTCTTCATTAAAAACTTTGGTAAATACATACTTTGGGTTCCAGTCTATGAGCACTGCGCCCAAATCAAAAATAATCGTGTTAATTTTATCCTTCATTATAATTTTATTTTAATCATCAATAATATATTTTTAAGATCCTTGCTTAACCCTAAATGGGTTACATGATTATAGAACGTTTAATGTTTAAACAAAACCCCGAAGGGTGATATGATTGTTTATGTTGAGACGCTTTATGTCACCTTTCAGGATTTGCGTTTTATACTTATCTTTTCTCCAGCAGCCACCATAATCTTTTCCTTGGCTTTACTTTGTAATTCTTGTTAATGTAAGTGCTTATATGGTTCATAGCATCATCAATATCATCTGTTAATAAAACGAGATCCAGATCTTCTTTAGAAATAGTTCCTTTCTCAGCCATTAATTTAATAAAATCCATCATAGGCGTAAAATACTCTTTACCATATATCACTATAGGAAATTGCGTAATTGTTTTGGTTTGAATAAGGGTTATTGTTTCAAAAAATTCATCCATCGTTCCAAAGCCTCCGGGCATAATAATAAAAGCGTAAGAATACTTTGCCAGCATTGCTTTCCTGAGAAAAAAATAATCGAATGTTACCGACACATTTACATACGGGTTTGCTTTCTGTTCAAAAGGCAATTTTATATTACAACCTACCGAGTAACCATCATTCTCGAAAGCTCCCCTGTTTGCGGCTTCCATTATTCCAGGCCCTCCCCCAGTCATGGTGGCAAATCCTATTTCAGCAATACGCTTTCCAAATTCTCTTGCAGCAGCATAATTTACATGATCTTCCTTAAAACGGGCTGATCCAAAAACAGTGATACACGGGCCAACAAAATGCAGCGCCCTGAACCCTTTGATCATCTGGCAGAAAACTTTGAAAGCAAAACCCAGTTCATAACTACGACTTTTAGGACCATCAAGGTAAACCTGTTCTTTTGCAGGAATGATTCGTTTGGATAACGGCATAGGTAAACAGATAAAATATAAATATACATTATTTGCTATCAGCTGTCGGCTATCAGCAACAATCACCGGTTAGGTCTGTTTGAAAAAAATACTAACTCTAACATACTCAGTCTTAGCACTGCTTCATTACATTGATCTGCTGACAGCTTACAATTTTTGACTGACAGCTATATTATTTAATGTGCTTTAATATTATAATTTTAATATCTTACTAATAAATATTACTACATGCGCATCATTTCTTATAATGTTAACGGCATTCGTTCAGCTATAAAAAAGGGATTTTATGAATGGTTAAAAACTTCCCCCGCCGATGTTGTTTGCGTACAGGAAACCAAAGCGGAAAAAGAAAATGTAGACCATAAACAATTTGCTGAAATGGGTTATGAAGATCACTGGTATTCAGCAGAAAAGAAGGGATATAGCGGAGTAGCTATATTCACAAAAATAAAGCCCGACTTTGTTCAATTGGGAAATGGCTACATGCAAAGCGATGCGGAAGGCCGTGTTATAAGAATGGACTTCGGCGACATTACTTTAATCAACGCATACTTTCCATCCGGCACCAGCGGCGACATCAGACAAGCTTACAAATATACCTGGCTAAACGAATTAATGGATTATTTAAAAATACTCCGGCAGGAAAGAGAGAAATTGATTGTATGCGGAGATTACAATATTGCTCACACGGATATAGATATTCATGACCCCAAAGGAAATAAAAAGTCTTCAGGCTTTTTGCCCGAAGAAAAAGCCTGGATGGACCGGTTTCTCCGGGATGGTTTTGTTGATGCTTTCAGGCAAATAAACCAGCAGCCACATCAATATTCCTGGTGGAGCCAGCGTTTTCCCGGTGTGCGGCTTAATAATAAAGGCTGGAGAATTGATTATATAAACGTAACTGAAAATTTAAAGTTAGCTATTAAAGATGCGGCCATACTACCGGATATAAAACATAGTGATCATTGTCCGGTATATGTTGAGCTGGCAGTGTAGGTGTCTGGTGAGTTTTCCTGTCTCAATGGTTTACAAACACACCTCATACGCGCTATCTTACACCTCACATCTAAAAAAAGTGATGATATGCCCCGGGTTTTATATCTTTAAAATCCCTATCAAACCAACCTGTCATGGAAGTATTGTCTGTTCTGCTTTTTATTGTGATTATCATTTTTATTATTTCATTAAGAAATAGTATTACCAATAGGTTTGATTCATTAGAAGCGGAGATCCGCAGGTTAAAAGATCAACTTTTTAAGTCGGCGATTGAAAAAACATCCAATGAAACTTTACCGCCGGATGTTGTTACGCCGCCCGAAAAGCCGGTATTAGAACCTTACATACAAAAATTTAAACAGCCGGAGCCTGAAGTAAAACCTGAAAAATCCTTATCTGAAGAACTGAACTCTTTATTACAGGATGCTGAAAAAACTGAAGTTAAAGGCACCCCGTGGCAGGAGCCTGTTCCCGAGGCATCTCAGCCGCAACCCGTTCTAACCGGGAAGCCTCTTAACGATCCGCCGCAACAACCTATCCTACCCCATAAGCCCACTTTCATGGAGCGTAATCCTGATATGGAAAAATTCATTGGTGAAAACCTGGTAAGTAAAATAGGGATTGTAATCCTAGTTCTGGCTATTGGTTACTTTGTAAAATTTGCAATAGACAATGATTGGATCGGGCCTGTTGGAAGAGTAGGCATTGGCATATTATGCGGTGCCATACTGGTAGGCGTTGCTCACTATTTTAGAAACAGCTATAAAGCCTTCAGCTCTGTTCTGGCAGGTGGCGGATTGGCAGTTTTTTATTTCACGATAACACTGGCTTTTCACCAGTTTCATTTGTTCAGCCAAACCATAGCCTTTATTATAATGGTAGTGATAACCTGTTTTGCAGTATTGCTATCGCAGCTTTACAACAGGCAGGAGGTTGCTATCATTGCATTGATTGGCGGATTTGCAACGCCATTTATGGTGAGCACAGGAAGTGGCAATTACAAAACTCTTTTCTCATACCTTATTATTTTAAATACCGGGCTGCTTGTTATAGCTTATAGTAAAGCCTGGCGCTTACTGAACCTGCTGGCATTTATTTTTACAGTAGCCCTTTTTGGATCGTGGTTGTTAACGTTGGAATATAATACAATCGCATCAACATATGCTAACGGATTGCTTTTTGCAACCGTGTTTTACCTGCTGTTCTTTGTGATTAATATAGCTCACAATATTCGTGAGAATAAGAAATTTATCGCATCAGACTTTGGCATACTCCTGTCTAATACCTGCCTGTACTTTGCCGCAGGATTGTATTTGTTAACTATGATGAAAGCCGAATCATACCGTGGGTTGTTTACAGCGGCTATCAGCATTTTCAACCTTGCTTCTTCTTATATTTTATTCAGGAACCGTAAAATAGATAATAACATTTTATACCTTTTAATCGGTATAACGCTCAGCTTCGTTTCGCTGACAGCTCCCATCCAGTTAAATGGTAATAATATTACTTTATTCTGGGCTTCAGAATCAGTGTTACTGTACTGGTTATTCCAAAAATCAAAAATCCGTATCATTAAATATGGCTCGCTGATAGTCTGGATAGCAATGCTGGTAAGTTTAATGATGGATTGGCGGAATGTTTATGGCATCAGATCAACCTTACATCCTGTTATTGCTAATAAAGGATTTATAACTACGCTCTTTACTGCCATCGCCACCTATCTTTTGTATTGGTTAAGAAGAAAAAACATTCCTGAAAAATCGGGCGCCGGCGACATCAAGCTTCCGGATAATTTATTCCGCACTATTGCAATAGCGTTATTGTTTGCAGCAGGTGCTTTTGAGATCAACTACCAGTTTCAATATTATTATCCTGACCTGAATCTTAGTTTAATTTATTTGCTTCTTTACACATTCGCATTTGTTTACCTCTTTGTATTAATAACGGAGAAATTGCCTTCAGCACCCTTGAACTTTTATATTAAATCGGGTTTACTTTCTTTATGCATATTGCTTTATTTATTTAGTATCCCGGAAATTTTTGATATACAAAAGCACATGCTGGAACAGCACCATCTAACCGTGCATTTTATGGCGCACTGGCTGGCAGCATTACTGATAATGCTTATAGTATATAAATTAATTGCGCTTCTTCGTTCAAATCAACAAGCTATTCAAACAAGTATGAACCTGCTCACATGGATAACCTGTATCGTGGTAGTAATATTCTTAAGCACAGAAATTCACCTGTTGATGAATAATTTATTCTATAATCAAAATAATCCGCTGGCTGAAATACAAAGAGTATATATTAAAACCGGTTTACCCATCCTCTGGGGACTATGCTCTTTTGGATTTATGTGGCTAGGCATGCGACATAAGTACAGATCGTTACGCATTGTATCTTTAACATTATTTTCCATCACTTTATTGAAGCTTTTCATTTTTGACATACGTAACATTCCTGTAGCGGGAAAGATAGCAGCATTCTTTAGTTTGGGAATTTTATTGCTGGTGATCTCGTTCATGTACCAGCGACTTAAAAAAATAATAATAGATGAGAATAAACCTGTTGTATAAATTTTTATTGATTTATATTGTTATCTTTCAACTGATTAACTGCCAGGCACAATCACCTTCTTTTCAATATAAGTCCACCTTAAGCGATATTAAATCAGCATCACTTTATAAATTAATTTTATCGCCCGCTATCGTTGCAAAATCGAAAAATGAGCTGAATGATATCCGCATATTGAATGATAAAGGCAACCAGGTTCCTTATATACTTAAATCTGACAAACCGGAATTCAATGAAAAAAATTTTCTTGAGTTTCCGATTCTTACTATTAAAAAAGAAGCAGATAAACAAACACATATTGCTATACAAAATAAAACGAACAGCTCCATTGATGAACTGTTGCTGGTAATAAAAAATACAGACGCAGGCAGAACAATTACATTAAATGGCAGCGATAATCAAAAGCAATGGTTTGTTATTAAAGAGAATATCTTTTTAAGCAATGTATTCATACAAGAACAGGATCGTTTTGTTCAGTCACTTAGCTTTCCTAACAGTTCTTATAAATTCTTTGAGCTGATAATTAACGGTAAGGATTTGCTACCCGTTAATATTGTTAAAGTTGGAATATATGAAGGAGTGCTTCATAATGGGGAGTTTGTAAGCATCCCGGAACCGGTAATTATTCAGAAAGACAGTTCCAATAAATTATCATATATCAGTTTAATGTTTAATGAAAGTTACCTGATTAACAAGCTGCAGCTAAACGTGCAGGGACCTAAATTTTTCAGGCGTCATGTAACGATTCGTAATGATGAGGGCTTTGGCTATCCTTTAAATGATTATGTATTAAGTTCGGATGTGGCTGCCAGTTACAATACTAATATTAAAGCAAAAAAAATTACGCTGGTAATAGATAATCAGGACAATCCGCCCATTAAAATACAATCAGTTAAAGCATACCAGCTCAACAAATATTTACTGACATACCTTGAACCAGGCAATAAATATCAATTGGTATTCGGTGATTCAACTGTAAATGCTCCAAAATATGATCTTGAATTTTTTAAAGACAGTTTGAAAAATACCGCTGCTGAAATAAGCATAGGATCAATTGTAAAGATCGATTCCGCAAAAATTCAGCCTTTACAAGCCGGTAACAAAAATATGCTCACCTTGTGGATTATTATTATAGGGGTACTTGCATTATTACTGATACTCACATTTCGTATGACTAAAGAAGTTGCTAAGAAAAATAATGATTAATGGTTAATTATTAACGGATAGTGGTTAATATTAATAGTTAAACAGCAACCATTTATCATTAATAATTAATCATTAACCTCATGATTCTTTATAATGTTACTGTAAAAGTAGATTGGTTTATACACAATGAATGGCTTATATGGATGAAAGAAGATTACATTCCGGGTATGCTCAATACCGGTTTTTTTGTACGTTATCTAATGGTTAGATTGTTGCAGGTTGATGAAATGGACGGTCCTACTTATGCTGTTCAATACTTTGCAGATTCTGTTGATCAATACAACCTGTTTGTTGAAAAACAACTAGCCATTCAATACCGGATAGAAAGCAACAAATGGGGAAATAAATTCGTGTCATTCAGTACTATTATGGAGGTTGTGCAGTAATTGTGGATAATAAAAATAGAATAAAGCCTTATTATTTTATTTAGTAATTCTTTCAAACCCTTTGCTGGCAAGGACTTTATTCATGTATTCTCTCAAACGCAGTACCAGCCTGCATTTAGGAAACCCTTCTGTTAAAAAGGGAAAAAATTTGTTTATACATAATCCCTTATAATCCACGCTCCACGTGCATTATAGCGATTTTACCTATTGCCTGATATTTTTCAAAAAAATTTTGTCGGATGTAAAAAGCATCTATATTTGTTCTGATTAAATATTAAAATACTTCACTATGAACAAAGCTGAGTTAATTGCAATGATTGCCGATGATGCAGAAATTACAAAAACACAGGCAAACGCTTCTTTGGATTCTTTCGTTACAGCAGTTACTAAAACCTTAAAAGGTGGTGGCAAAGTTACCCTGGTAGGTTTTGGAACTTTCTCTGTATCCAAGAGGGCTGCGCGTAACGGCCGTAATCCTCAGACAGGTGCTGTTATAAAGATTAAAGCTAAAAAGGTAGCAAAATTCAAAGCAGGTAAAGAACTGTCTGCCAAATTATAATGCTGCATCCTGCATTGAAGCAAGAAGCATCATTATGTTTCTTGCTTTTTTATTATCATCCGG
>CAXSIE010000220.1:0-2617 GCA_964237295.1 uncultured Flavihumibacter sp.
ATCGTGGGATAACTCTGCTGTTATCGGTAAATGGGTAACGCTGGCGAATGTTAAAAATAAAAAAGATATTAATTTTTGTTTGTATAAAAACAAAGAGCTGGTTCAACAGGGATTTTCCGGCTTGATGATCAATAATTTCGATAATATCGTATCGTATATATCCAACTATTTTTCAGTAAACATCGGAGACCTGGTTTTTACAGGTACACCTGCGGGAGTAGGAGAGTGTGTTGTGGGTGATGAACTGGCAGGATTTATGGAAGATGATAGTATGTTTGAACTGGAAGTGAAGTAGGGGTATGGGGTATGGGGTATGGGGTATGGGGTATGGGGTATGGATAATTGGAGCCGCTCAAAAATACGGCTTATAAGCGCTCATCTGTATTTACAATTTCTGCTTATCTAATAGTCCGTCAATTGATTTTCTACAAGGCTTTGAAATCATCGGGCATTCTATTGAATTTTTAGAAACTTTTGCTGAAATCCTCTATTTTTGCAGCCCGTTTGATAGCAGTATACCGGATTAACCTGGTTTACAGGTATCAATATTACCTGGCGAGGTAGCTCAGCTGGTTAGAGCATCGGATTCATAACCCGAAGGTCGGCAGTTCAAGTCTGCTTCTCGCTACATTTAAAACAAGCAGTTATAAAGCAATTTATAGCTGCTTTTTTTTACAAGTATAATAAGCCAAACATTCTGATTTCTTATCTGCCATTGCGCAGTATGCCAGCTAACTCACCGGCAATTGCTTCGCTGCGCTTTCTATATCATAATTAAACAGGAGAAATTGAACCTCATGCTGTGTTTCCTCAGCATTAGAAAAGGTCGCGTTGAAGTCTTCATAAAGCTTAACTTAACACTGGCAAAAATTTGCACCTGTTTCAAATATAACTTGGTATATTAGTAATTGAAAATCATTCAATGGGTCCTTCCTCTTTAATTATTCTTATCATAGCAGCGATCGCATTTTCAGCCGGTGGAATTGCAGTAGCTAAAATTCTTGTGAAGGGAACAAAAAATCCCCAAAAGGGTCAGACTTACGAATGTGGCGTTCCAACTATTGGTTCCAGTTGGGTTCAATTTCATGTCGGCTACTATTTATTTGCACTTATATTTTTGATCTTCGATGTGGAACTTATTTTTTTATATCCGTGGGCAGTGGTAGTGAAAAAGATGGGTATGATGGCCTTTGGTGAGATCATAATTTTTTTATTCATTCTTTTCATGGGATTTTTATACGCACATAAAAAAGGTGCATTGAAGTGGCTTTGATTCAGTTAATGAAATAATCAAATGGAAAACACTTTATCCAATATCCAGAGCACCGATCCTTTTCCGGGTGAGGTTCATCCAACTGCCGGGGGAGGAATATTGTTAAGCAAGCTGGATGATGTAATCAATTGGGCACGTTCCAATTCACTCTGGCCGCTGGTGTTCGGTACCAGTTGTTGCGCCATTGAAATGATGTCTACCGCTGCCGCTAAATACGACTGGTCGCGGTTTGGATTTGAAGTAGCACGTGCTACACCGCGTCAGGCCGATGTAATTATCATAGCAGGTACCATTGTTAACAAGATGGCTCCTGTTCTTAAAAGATTATACGACCAGATGGCCGATCCAAAATACGTGATAGCCATGGGCGCCTGTGCTACCAGTGGAGGGCCATTTTTTTACAACACCTATTCTGTAGTAAAAGGTGCGGATCACATAATACCGGTAGATGTTTATATTGCCGGTTGTCCGCCCCGGCCGGAAGCGTTACTACATGCACTTATTTCATTACAGGATAAAATAAAAAGCGGCGCAACAAGAGAACAGATAAAAGTTTAAAATTCATCGTTCAGGAATAAGGTGTATAAGCATGAATTTTCGAACTTACAAACTAACGAACTTTCCAGCGATGAATAACGAAGCATTAAGATTACAGATTACCGAAATTTTCCCCTCCGCCGTGTTTGAAGATGCTTCTGAATGGACTACCGTTATTGTAGGGTATGAATTATGGAAACCTGTGGCACTGCAACTTCGCTCCGTTACCGCTTTGGATTTTGATTATTTATTCTGCCTCACCTGCATCGACTGGAAAACACATTTTACCATGGTCATGCACCTGACATCCACCACACAACGGCATACGCTTATAGTTAAAGCAAAACTCGACAAAGACAGTCCTTCCATTGATACGGTTTCAGATATCTGGAAAACTGCTGAATTTCATGAACGTGAGGTGTATGATCTTTTTGGAGTGCGGTTTCGGGGTCATCCCGACCTGCGAAGGTTATTCATGACAGACGACTGGAAAGGATGGCCATTGAGAAAGGATTATGAGGATGCGGTGAATATGATTAAGCTTTGATTTAATAATTAATCATTAATAATTAACCATTGTTCGAAGAAGTTGGTACAAATGACGAGGGTGATCTTATAATCAATGTAGGGCCACAGCATCCTTCAACGCATGGCGTTTTACATCTTATTATTACACTGAACGGAGAAACCATAAAAAAAGTAGAACCCCATCTTGGCTACATCCATCGCTCCATTGAAAAAATGTGTGAGAGTCTGTCTTACCGCCAGTTTATTTATGTAACCAGCCGCATGGACTATCTTTCTTCC
>CAXSIE010000220.1:2627-8277 GCA_964237295.1 uncultured Flavihumibacter sp.
TAATGGATGAACTCACCCGCCTTGCTTCGCACCAGTTGTGGTGGGGCGCAATGGCTATGGATCTCGGAGCAATAACTCCTTTCTTCCATGCCTTTCGTGAACGCGAGGCTATAAACGATATCATGGAAGAAACATGCGGCGCGCGCCTTACCATGAATTACATGGTTCCCGGTGGTGTGATGTTCGACCTGCATCCAAACTTTCAGAACAGGGTAGCAGATTTTATACAGCTCTTCAAATCAAAAATCGACGAGTATGATGAACTGGTAACCGGAAATATAATTTTTCAAAGTCGTATGAAAGGTATCGGATCCATTTCCAAAGCAGATGCTGTTTCTTATGGTTGCTCCGGACCAACAGCAAGAGCCAGTGGGGTAAGTTGTGATATCAGAAAATTATATCCTTATGAAGTTTATGGAGCAGTGAATTTTGAAGAGGTTATTGAAACAAGTGGTGATTGTTTCGGACGCTACCTGGTACGCCTGCAGGAAATGAGGCAGTCACTTTCCATCGTTGAACAATTGATTGATAACATTCCCGATGGAGAATTCCAGGCTAAAACCAAAGCGGTGCTAAAACTGCCCAAGGGAGAATTTTATTCAAGGATAGAAACAGCAAGAGGGGAATTCGGTGTTTATATTGTAAGTGAAGGCGGAACCACTCCTTATAGGATCAAATTCCGCTCTCCCGGTTTCTCGAACCTGTCGGCCCTCGACCATATGGCCCGGGGACATAAGATCGGAGATCTGGTAGCTATCATGGGATCGTTAGACCTGGTGATACCGGATATCGACCGGTAGGAAGGTATGCGGTAGCTGATAGCTTAATGTTGTCATTGAGGTGTGAGGTACGTATGAATATAAATTAAAACCCCGATGGGGTGTTATGATTATAGAACATGATCAACGCAAAACGCAAACCCCGAAGGGGTGACATAAAGGATCTTACACGAAGTATCATGTCACCCCTTCGGGGTTCTGCTCAAACATTTTTCATTGCTATAATTATGTCACCCCTTCGGGCAATGTCATTAAGTTAAGATTCAACAAGAAGCACTGGTGAAAAGTAAGCCTGGCTCTGTACATCCCCTCCTGGGAGGGGCGTTTGAGCCGAAGGCCAAACGGGGGTGGGTTGACTGTAACTATTCAGTAACTACCATCCAAAACGCTAACCGACAAGCACAACTACTACCATTCGGTAACATGTTGCCCGGTAACCCACCCCCATTATGTCCTTCGGACGTAATGTCCCCTCCGAAGGAGGGGATGTACAGCCAGGCTTACTTTTCACTTGGTGCTTGTAATTAAAAAGAACTGCTTAACTTAATGACATTGCCCTTCGGGGTTAAACAATAACCATATTAAGCTGTAACGGAGTTAAATAAATTGTATAGTTACCGCTAATAATAAAACATTAATCATTAATAATTAACCATTAACCATTGCCAAGTTTAGAACACATCACAGCTTCCGTTCACAACTGGTTGAATAATATGTTTAACCCGGGCGTTGCATTGTCGTTGGAATGTATACTTGTTGGTTTGGGCGCTATCACTTTGTTTGCGGTATTGGGATTGGTGCTGGTGCTTATGGAAAGAAAAGTTTCGGCTTATATGCAGATCCGCCTCGGACCAAACCGTGTAGGGTATGGCGGAATGCTTCAAACGGTGGCCGATACCCTGAAACTGGCAGTTAAGGAAGGCCTGACCCCTGATGGAGCAGACAAATTTTTGTTCAACCTGGCTCCATTCGTGGTTATGATCATAGCAATGCTCATTCTCGCGCCGATTCCCTTTGCCAGCGGTTTCAGGATCTGGGACATTAATATTGGCGTACTGTATGTTTCCGCTATTTCTTCTCTTTCTGTAATAGGAATATTAATGGCCGGATGGGCAAGTAACAATAAGTATTCCCTGCTTGGCGCCATGCGAAGCGGTGCGCAGATAGTGAGTTATGAATTGTCTGCCGGACTTGCCATCATATCAATAGTTGTGTTATCGGGAAGCCTTCAGATATCCGAAATTGTTGAATCGCAACGAAACGGATGGTGGATATTCAAGGGACATATCCCTGCAGTTATTTCTTTTATCATTTTTATTATTGCCGTAACCGCTGAAACCAACCGGGCGCCTTTTGACCTGGCTGAGGCAGAGTCTGAATTAACCGCAGGATTTCATACCGAATATTCAGGAATGAAGTTCGCGCTTTTCTTTCTGGCTGAATATGTGAATATTTTTATTGTTTGCGCCATTGGTGCCACGTTGTTTTTTGGGGGCTGGATGCCCTTGCACTTTGGTAGCTGGGCGGCCTTTAATCATATCATGGATTACATTCCTTCATCCTTGTGGTTTATGGGGAAAACTTTCGGACTGATCTTCCTGATCATGTGGTTCCGGTGGACTTTTCCGCGTTTGAGGATTGATCAACTGCTTAATCTTGAATGGAAATATTTGTTGCCAATAAGTATGTTCAATTTGTTGTTGACAACTTTGGTAGCTATTGAGGGGTGGTATTTTTGATAAAGCAACACATGATGTTGTAAAAAAAAGTAACTTGAATTTCTAACGATGTTCCTGAAAAAATATATAACCGATGTTGCGAGTGCAGTAAAATCCTTGTTAAAAGGAATGAAGCTGACAGGTTATTATTTTACCCATCGTAAAGAGATCGTTACCCAGCAATATCCTGATAACCGTGGCAAGCTGCATTTGCCGGAGCGTTTCCGTGGCGAAGAAGTGATGCCTCATGATGAAAACAATGAACATCGCTGCACCGGTTGCACGGCTTGTGAGCTGGCTTGTCCCAACGCTACCATTAAGATCATCACGAAATTTGAGGTCAGTCCTGAAGGCAAAAAAAAGAAAGCCATAGATACATTTGTATACCATCTTGAATTATGCACGATGTGTAATCTATGTATTGAAGCTTGTCCTACAGACGCTATTAAAATGGCGCAAAATTTTGAGCACAGTGTTTTTGACCGCAGTATGCTGACAAAAAAATTAAACAAGCCGGGGTCGAAACTTAAGGAGGGCGTTGAATGAGTGCATCTGCAGTTATATTTTATTTGCTGTCGGCTTTTATTCTAACAACCGGTATCCTGGCTGTTTCAACGCGTAAAATTTTCAGGTCTGCTATCTGGTTATTATTTTCATTAATAGGGATCGCAGGATTATTTTTTTGGATGAATATGGAATTTATAGCAGCAGTGCAGGTGGTGGTATATGCCGGCGGGATCGTTGTATTGATCATCTTCTCCATTTTTTTAACGCAGCAATCAGGCAATGAGATGCAGCGGCCACTACGCGGAAGGCTGATATTATCCATAGTTTCAGTGTTGGCAGGTTTTGCAGTAACTTATTCCCTGATTCATCAATATACTTTCAAACCGGCTACAGGTAATGCTATCCAGGCAAGTGTTTCCAATATAGGCATGCAATTGCTGAATACATCAGAGCATGGATTTGTATTGCCTTTTGAAGTAGTAAGCATTTTATTACTGGCGGCAATGATCGGATGCATCGTTATAGCGATGAAGGTGGAGAAGAAATGATGAATGCAGGCACTGAAATGAGTATAGTAATTAAATTGGTAAATAAATTTAAGCCAATGGCTGCTAGTTTAACATGAGCGATATACCGCTGACACATATCCTTTTCTTAAGCACTGCACTATTTTTCATAGGCATGTTCGGTTTATTTACCAGAAGAAACATGATTACCATGTTGATGTCTATTGAACTGATGTTAAATAGTGTGAATATAAATTTTGTAGCATTTAATAAATACCTCTATCCTGATAAGCTGGATGGGATCTTCTTTACAATTTTTATAATTACCATCGCAGCAGCGGAAGCAGCAGTTGCCATTGCTATTATTATTAATTTATACAGAAGCCATCAGTCTATTGATGTGGAGGATGCGGGAGAAATGAAATTTTAATTTGAAGAAAAGTATTCATAATTAACCGGTAAGGAGCTTAGTATCCGGGTTGAATGGAATATTGAGTATTGAATATTATTGGGTGTCTTTATAGTTTAACATCCCGAACATAACCATCATGCCGAACTACCTGTACATAGCTTTAATTCCGATATTGCCACTGGCAAGCTTCGTTATATTGGGCATGTTCGGCAGAAAATATTTTGGTAACTCAGCAGGTGTTATAGCAACTGTTTTATTATCAGTATCCTCAATACTGGCGCTGTATACCGCCTGTAATTATTTTTTTACAGAAGGAAAATTTAACGGTACTTACCGGCAGATCATTGCCATGAAACACACATGGCTGCAGTTCTCCTCAAACATCTCTATTGACATGGGAATTTTGCTTGATCCTGTTTCAGTGATGATGATCGTGATCGTAACTTTTATTTCATTGATGGTTCATTTGTTCAGTCTGGGTTATATGAAAGGAGAGGAGCGGTTTGCAACTTATTATGCGTTCCTTGGATTGTTTACTTTTTCTATGACCGGCCTGGTGCTTTCAGCTAATATTTTCCAGTTGTACATTTTCTGGGAGCTGGTAGGCATATCATCTTATCTGCTGATTGGTTTTTATTTCAACAAGCCATCGGCTGTTGCTGCATCTAAAAAAGCGTTTATTGTAACCCGTTTTGCCGATCTTGGTTTTCTAATCGGTATTTTGATCCTTTCCTTCCATGCAGAGACGCTTGACTTTCAAACAATGATCGCAAGACTTACCACACAGTCGCCGCAATTATTACATATCACCGCTGCATCCTTTATGGGAGTTTCTTTGCTAACATGGGGACTGGTGCTTGTTTTTATCGGCGGAGCCGGAAAGTCTGCCATGTTCCCGCTGCATATCTGGTTACCCGATGCCATGGAAGGGCCCACACCTGTTTCAGCTTTGATACATGCTGCAACAATGGTTGTGGCAGGTGTTTACCTGGTGGCAAGATTGTTTCCTGTTTATGCCTTGTCTGATCCGGCAGCTTTAAAACTGGTTATGTATACCGGTGCTTTTTCTGCAATACTGGCTGCGGTAATTGCCTGTACGCAAACCGATATCAAAAGAGTGCTGGCATTCTCTACCATGTCGCAAATAGGATATATGATGTTTGCTTTAGGTGTTTCAAAGTACGGCGCTGAAGGCGGACTCGGGTATATGGCTTCCATGTTTCATCTCTTTACCCATGCCTTTTTTAAATCGTTGCTGTTTCTTTGTGCCGGTGCAATTATACACCTCGTGCATAGTAATGAGATCAGCAATATGGGAGGTCTTAGAAAGATAATGCCGGTTACACATGGTTGCTTTTTGATAGCATGTTTAGCCATTTCCGGCATGCCACCCTTCTCCGGCTTTTTTAGTAAAGAAGAAATATTACTTGCGGCTTATGAGTCGGATAAATTTATTTTCGGACTGGCTTTGCTTACTTCAGGATTAACCGCTTTCTATATGTTTCGATTGTACTTTTCTATTTTCTACGCTACAACATCTTACGGTGAGCACCTTCATATAAACATAAACAGGGCACATGGTGAAGGTGCCATCACTATGAAAGCGCCGCTGGTTATACTGGCCGTATGTGCATGCCTGGCGGGCTTTCTGCCATTCTCCCGATATATTACTTCGGACGGAAGCCCGTTGGAAACGCATGTTAATATCAGCCTTGCAATCGGGCCCGT
>CAXSIE010000221.1:0-7150 GCA_964237295.1 uncultured Flavihumibacter sp.
TCCTAAACTCAGACAAAAATGTCTTTAACTTCCAAATCGAATTACCGGAATACTGCAGGTATGCTTTGAAGATCTGTTCCAGGGTATATTCTTTTTTAAAGTAGTTCAATTGATAGAAATAATTAATCATGGCCGCCATGCAACCATTTAGCCCATACGGATTCTTACCGATTTCAAGCCTGGGGACCTGCGAGAACAGGTTGAACTCGAAACATGCTTCTACTGTTTTTTGTTTAATAAACAGCAAAGTTTCTTCCGGGCTGCCGTTCATTGGTTTTAACACTTCTAAAAAGAGAATCGTTTTGGTAGCGGGTTGCGTATCATCTTCAGGCACTGCCGGATTCTAAACTGCTAAAGGTTGAAGCAAAGTCGTCGGAAACTCAGCTATTCTTTTTTCAACCACATCTAATATGGCCTTTCTGTTTTGCCCATCCAGCAGGTACATCTGGCTGAACTTAAGATCCTTCTTAAGATTTTCATTTTTGACATAGCACCACTTTAATTCCTCGTCCGGATGGTCATCCAACAATTCAGTATACGGAGTAAAACTTTCCTTCAACGATTCTGCACAACGTTTCAGAACAGGAAGCTTTAAGATTTCAATCTTTTCGGTGAGCTTCAGCAGAAAGCTCTTATTAAAGGTCCAGAAGACATACCTGGTCAGGTCCTCGAAGTAGTTAGTATTTCAAAAAGCCTCTACGGTTAAAGTAAAAGGATTACTTAGCAGGGTGATGCAGTTCCTGGTTCTGATAACCTGCGCCGCATACTGATCATTGAAACCTATTTTAAAATTGAACTTGCTGGTGACCTTCCCTTCAACGGGTACTTCATTCAAATAATAATGATTTGATAAGAGCTTGGTAGCAAAGCCCACTTTTACCTTCTTCCCCATGCTTTAAACTTTACAAAGTGTACGGAATAAATTATTTACCAAAAAAAACATGTATCAAATAAAAAAGCAGCTACGAATTTCATTTCATAACTGCTTGATTCCAGTGGGCCCAGCTGGGCACGATCCAGCGACCCCCTGATTATGAGTCACATTTTGGGGTATAAACAACCAAATATCATCAATAAATAAACACCTTATAAGAAGCTGTTTTATAACATGTTATCAAAATTTATTTCACATTTAATGATTTGTATCTTTTCAATATGCACTACTTTTGTGTCATGAATGTGTCATGAAAAATTTAAGACAAAAATATGGAAGATCAAAAAGCAAGCACCTCGATTTTCATAAACAAGTACTACCCCAATACAAAGGGACTTTGTTCGATTTCAATTAAGGTAACTTTCAATAGACAAAGGCGATACTACCCTACGCCAATAACGCTGACTCTTGCTGACTTCGAAAAAAGCCAGGGAGTAAAACCGCGGAATGAATTCAAAGAGATTGCATTAAAATTACAGGCACATGAGAAGAAGGCAGCGGATACGATAGCAAAACTGCCGATTTTTACCTGGGAGCTGTTTGAAAGAAATTTTTTCACTAATAGAAGTCTTAGAGGATCTGTCGAAAAAGCCTTTAGCGAAGCAATTAAATCATTAGCACTAGAGGGTCGTGCTGGTACAGCAGAATCGTACCAGTCTTCCCAGAGCAGCTTAAAGTTATTTTCTCCCAATGCCATCTTCGCTGAGATCACCCCGGCCTTTCTCAAAAAATACGAAAAGTGGATGCTCGAGAATGGAAGAAGTGTAACAACAGTTGGCATTTACCTCCGCAACCTGCGAGCACTTATCAACAACGCTATCAACGATGGAATGCTAGCAAAAGAGCTGTATCCATTTGGAAAGAAAAAATATGAGATTCCGACTGCCAATAACATAAAAAAAGCACTTAGTCTTAAAGACATCGCATCTATCTACAATTACAAACCAGCGGCTGGCTCAACTGCGGAAAAACTAAAAGATTTTTGGGTCTTCCTGTATTTATGCAATGGTATCAATGTCAAAGACTTCTGTTTATTGAAGCATAAAGACATCCACGATGATATGATTGAATTTCAAAGGGCGAAAACAGCGCGTACCAAAAGAAAGGTGGAACCGATAAGGGTTACGCTGCTTGAGGAAATGAAGCAGATCATTAAAAAATGGGGCACCTCGCCGGAAGACAAAAATAATTATGTATTTCCGGTGCTTTCCAAAGAATCAACCCCTGCGCTTGAAAGAGACCATATAAAATTAATCACCAAGCTTATTAATAAACATATGAAATCCATTGCCGCTGTGTTAAACATTAATAGCAATGTCACCACGTATGTTGCCCGGCATAGCTACGCTACAGTAATGAAAAGAAGCGGCGCTAGTACAGAGTTTATTGGCGAGGCATTGGGACATTCAAATGTCAGGACTACTCAAGCTTATCTGTCAAGCTTTGAAGATAAACATAAAAAAGAGATGGCTAAGGCGTTGACTAACTTTGAAATTGAAGAGACCGACTAACGCGATTGCTGTCTTCTGGACCGAAAAGATCATTGATAATGAATGAATTATAGATTATTAAAACAGAAATTCCATATATTACTATTATTTTTGCGATGTATATAGGAATAAGGGTTGAATAGTTCAAAGGACGAACGTCTGGCATAACTTTGATGCAGTACTTTTTACGGATTGATCTGGACGAACAAACAAATCTGCTTATCATTAAAAAAGCTGCAGAGGGTATAGCCGGATTGGTAAATACAACCCACCACATTGGCCGGTTACCTACCGTGCTCGCTCTTGCTTATTGTCCCATTTTTCATATAACTTAGTTCATTATATACATTGTACTGGAACTTTCAACTATTTTTATTATAATAATTTGCTGTTATTTTGCTTGGAAGCCGTTAAAAAATAAAACATGAAAAAATATCACTTTTTTGTATTTTTCTTTATTTTTCTTTTTTCCTGTAACCAAAAAGGCACTGATACAAAATCTTCAATTAAAATTATTGGGGAAAACTCTTCGTCTATTCAAGCGATGATAACATTGAAAAAAGACTTTGAAACAAAAAACCCCAATATAGAACTGGATTTTAAACCAAATACATTTGATGATGCTTTCAGTAAAACTAACCAGGACTTGGCGAATAAAACCGCATTGTACGACGTCATCATGCAATATAATTTTTCACTGTCTTCTTTTGTGAGAAACGACTATGTTTATAAAATTGATGACTTACTTAAAAATACTCCAGATAGTTTAAAAAGTTTTGAGAATTATCTTTTTCCCGACCAATGGCAGGAAGTCGGATATTACTATAAAGATGCTGCTGATCCTTTAAAGGGTGTTCAAAAAGTAGGATATCCTTTTGCGGCTCTATCCGTTTTACTCATGTATAATAAAGACATGTTTGATGATGAACAGAATAAAGTTGCATTCAAAAAGCGGTATCAGGCAGACCTTGTAGTTCCATCAACCTGGGAAGAATTTTACAAAGCCGCCGAGTTCTTTACCCAAAAGGATAAAAGCACATCGGGTGTATGCCTGGCAGGTGCTACTGGAGGTTTTTTATATTACGAATGGATGAACTTTCTGTTCGGCATGAAGGGTAAAATAATGGATAAAAAAAGAGGGTGGGAAGGCAATGCTGAGAGTAAAATTTACCTGAACTCTCCTGAAGGGCTGAAAGCATTGACATTTTACAAAAGTCTAAAACCTTTTAATAACGGAAACTTTTCAAATGTTGAACAATATGAACAAATGAAAATCATGAAAGAAGGGAAAACCGCCATGGCATTTGTGTGGAGCGATATGATTTTTCCTTCTTTAAATGCTGAAAAAGGGTTTAACAAAAGTTTTGGCTTTGCTCCTATACCTGGGCCAAAATCTATCGCTCTTGGGGGAGCCTATTTTATAAATAAGGCAACCAAACACCCAGATGCAGCTGCCAGGTATATTGTATATTTAATGCAACCACAAACGCAGATTGAATTAGCTAAAAAAGGGTTATGCTCAGGATCTAAAAAGGTTTATGAAGATAAAGAGGTCCGAGCAATCCCTTACACGGATGCCCTTAAAGCGTCACTCGACCGGGGTGGGGTTGTCATTGAAGCCGGTCCTGATGCTAATATGATTAGTGAGGTTATTACTACTTATATTCAAAAAGTGTGGAATAATGAACTAACTCCTCTCCAGGCGCTGGATCAGGCTCAAGGAGAAATAGACCAAAAAAGAAAAGATATTTATTCCAAACTTAAATAAGTTATGATCATTACTAAAGGCGGTATCAATCCTGTGAGATTGGGTTTGATAGGTATGATTTTTTTTATACTTGTCTATTTGTTGCCTTTTTTTAAAACCCTTGATCATTCCATCTTCAGTGTAAATGCATTTAATAACGATCAGGAAGGTTTTGGCGCATCCCTGATGAGAAGCTGTCTCTTTGCTACGGTTGTATCATTGGCAACTGTTGTGCTTTCTCTGGTGCTTTCTATCTGTCTGAACAAGATTGATATCTTTTCTGTAAAAAGTAAATTCTTAAGCCTACTGCTGATTCCCGTAATCCTGGGGAACGTTTCAAGTTCCTTTATATGGAAACTCCTGCTGATTGATAATACCTTTCTTTTTAAAAATGAATTCACTAAACTTACGGCAGTCGGTTTTATGGAATGCTGGCAATTCGGAACTCTGTTTATCTATCTTTTCTGGCTGAACATGAAACTGATTTCTCCCCGCATGTGGGATTATGCAAAAGTAATTCAGCTGAATTCTTTTGAAAAGGTGAAAGATATCATATTGCCCCAGCAACGTAACCTCTGCCTTTTATTTTATGTACTCTGTTTTATCTTTTGCTTTTATGAGGAGGCAAAGATTGAGTTTATTTTTAGGGCATCCAGGGGCACAGGTACTGAAATGATTAATCACTGGCTTAATCGCATCTACCAGTCAGATTCGTTACTGGGACCTGACAGTGCATTCAACCATATTTCCCAAATAGGCTTATTGGTGATGGTTATTTCTATTATTGCCTTATTACTGACACTTGCATGTAAATTATTATTTTATAAATTGATGCTGGTAAGTAAAAGGCTTTACCTGGATACCCGTATAAAGCTTTCTCATCTTTTTTCGAATACTGTTTTTGCAGCACTTATTTTTTTTACAGTATTGCCCATTATAATGGTAATCTGGAAGCAGTCAGGAAATTTTAATTCTCAGTTCGGGCAATTGCTTTTTCCGATGCTGCTGACATTGATTGCAGCATTGATTTCAACATTTATTGCTATACTGTTTGGAATGCTCAGCCGTGTATCATGGAAGCATTTATTATCTGATTTCAATTATGGGTCAATGATATTTTTAATTATCATTTTTATATTGCTCATTGTTCCGCCAATTGTCATCCTGATTTCCGGCTTTAAATGGATGAAGCTTATTGGCTATCATTCTCAGAGTAATATAACGCTGACCTGGCTGATGGGACACGCAATTTTAACTTTCCCGTTATTGACAGGCTTTATTATCGCTACCCACTTTCGCGCAAAAAATTTGGTAATTAATTATTTGCAGGCTCATCGTCTCTCCGGTTTTGAATGGATAAAAGATATTTTTTTATGGCCTTTTTTTGCAGATTACCTGCTAACTTTTATCATTGCTTATTCTTTGATCTGGAATGAATCAATCATTAATAACGTGCTTTCTGATTTTATTCCGTCGTTTGTGACGGAATTAAATAAGACCATAACTGGTAAAGCAACAGATTATTCCATAGGAATGAATTATCTCTTCATTTCTATTGCCCTTGCCGGATGCAGCGTGCTTATATGGAATGCTATTATTTCAAAATTTCAAACCAACAAACAATAAATTGAAGGCATTAAAATTTGAGAATGTTTCATTCGAATATTCAAGGGGAAAAAAAATTTTTGACGGGGTTTCATTTGACATTTTTAATCCTTCCGAGCAGAGTGGGCACATTATAGCGTTGATGGGTTCCAGTGGGTCTGGTAAGTCTACCGCCTTAAAATTAGCGATGGGAATTCTCAAGCCACAGCAAGGTATCATCCAAACAGATCCTAAACAGCCTGTGATATCTTATGTGCCACAGGAAGGTGTATTGTTTGATCACCTTAGTCCCTTGGAAAATGCACGGTATTTTTCAAGAATTGCTGCTTATCGTAAAGATTTTGATTACGCACTTTTTGATCATTTATCAGAAGTGCTGGACATGCATGATCTGTTGCAAAAAGCAAAAAATGTCAACGATCTCAGCGGGGGACAGCGTCAGCGCTTATCACTGTTAAGAGCTTTGTCCATTAAACCAGATTTCCTTTTGCTGGATGAGCCTACTACCGGTCTTGATTCAGAAGTTAAATTACATTTTCTTCATCAGCTAAGAGAACTGGTAGCTATGCAAAACTTACTGTCGGTATACGTTTCACATCATAAAATTGAAACGGAGCTGATTGCAGACGAAGTAATTTACTTTCCTCATCATTCAAATGGCATTGGGCAAGTTTATCAACGTGATCTATTGACTTTTATACAGCATCCGCCCATACTGGAAGCAGTGCAGGTATTCAAATATCCAAAACCAAATATTATTTATTGTGTTGCCGGTACTGGCGGAGATATTCTTCCCGCTGAAAGGTCTGCTGAAGCTGGATTCTACATCGTTGTTGAATCCGGTTCAGTCCTGTTTCATAATGATAAAGGATCTCCTTTTAAAGTGGTGAGTCAAAATCCTGTATATACGGTAATGGAAGTTGATCATAGCCAGTTGATCACTATTGACACCAATTTATACGCTGCCAGGAATGGAGATAAATTGATTATTAATGGAAGGACTTTGAAATATGGTAAGGACCAGGATTTTGCAGGATGGATAAATATTAGGGAAAATCAATTGGAAAATTTTGTTGAAATCTAAATGGCTAAAACTTCGGGAACATGAATAATTTGTCAGAAAAAGAAAAGGAGTTACATGCGGCCAAGCTTGCCATATATGTTGGTAAACTAAATAATTACATTGGGACTCAAAATCTGCAACTAAAAAATGTAGCTTATGGGGTGCCTGTTGAAGATAAGTTATTATACTTTGATTGGCCATATGATGAAAAGGTGAAAAAACTGAATAAAGAATTAGATGATCCTGCATCGCCACTTCACAAAAAAGACCTTCAGATTTATAGTCGTTTTTTTGACAAACAAACAGCGGAT
>CAXSIE010000221.1:7245-8012 GCA_964237295.1 uncultured Flavihumibacter sp.
CTGGCAATACAATTATATTAGCGGACCTGGTGTATCCGCGCCATTTATTGAGGTCTATGCTATTAAAAGTAATTTACCCCGTCACAATGATGACGAATTCCTGATTTTTTTACCTGTTATGGTATTCAGTGGTGATACTACCATTGACTATCGCACTGAGACAAAATACATTGAAAAGAAAAGACCACCTGCTTATCAGCAGTTGATTATACTATGCAAGAATCTCAGTCACCTGTCATCCAACGACGATGATGAGGCAAAGGCAGGCAGCGATTTTGATACCAATCATAAACTGATATGTTCTGTAATAACAGACGAAAAGTTAACCGCTCTGCAGCCTGTTGTTAATGAACTTTTCCAGACGCAATTTTTTTTCCTGGAAAATTATTTTGACAGCCCCGTTCTTAAAAAACTGATAGAGTTAAATAAACAGGGGCACCTGCGAACAGCTATCATTTCGATATTAGTAGATTCTTATGCGCATAATATTTCTGCTCATAGTATGGTTGCACTGGAGACCTGGTTCCGGAACCGTGCAGAATTAATGGAAAAGAAAATCTATAAAAACAATGCCAGCAAAGTTCTTCACTTTTCTTCCAGGGATATTGATACTGTAGTTTTAAATAAAATAAGTAAGCTTGCCTCATACTATTATAAACTTCTTGGATTAGGAGATCAAACCAATACCGATCAGTATATATCACTGGCTGATATCACCAGGTTAAAAGGTTATAATATTGAAGAATTATTTGAAGGATATTCCACAC
>CAXSIE010000221.1:8023-8265 GCA_964237295.1 uncultured Flavihumibacter sp.
GATGAGGCCACGGGCAAAGAGTTAGTGAGGCAGGGAGAGATTGCGTGCCCTTTATTAGATAACGGTAAGGAAAAAAAGGATGTGCATAAATTTCCCGTGCCGGTAGATTATGCATTGTGGCCGTTCTTTAGATTTATGAAGGGTAAATCTGCTTTTTGGAGCGGTGTTACACGTGATATGCCATTTGGGGGAGAACATATTTCATTATATGATCTTCTGTATAAACATTTACTGGAGAATCC
>CAXSIE010000222.1:0-8259 GCA_964237295.1 uncultured Flavihumibacter sp.
TGATCTTATAAATTTTATATGGATCGTTGATCACAACCTGTTCTTTTACTATATCATAAAACATCGGAACATTTTCATACAAAACACTATCGTAAACAATATTGCCTTTATTCATTGAATCTGACAGAAAATAGGGATGATCGTCTTTGATAAGGTTGGCATAGCTGATATACTGGCTGCCGTTGAACAACCCTGAGGGATTATTCAAAAAATTATGATATACCGACAATGCATTCTTAACAGAAGCCTGGTAAGCTATGCTGTCTTTTTCTGAAAGCTGGGCAAATGCTTTTGAAGAAATAATAAGATTGGCTACAATAAGCAGCAAGCCGGCTATTAGTAATGATCTCATAGGCAGACCGTTAGTGGTTCTAACTGTTAAAGTACTGTTTTTAGTGGTACAATTTAAATCTAATTTTTAAGATACATTTGTTACTGTAGGTCCGTGGTTGAATAAACCACGGAGTACTAAGGTGGGTCGAAACACTATGTTTCCAAAATCACAGTCAACCATGTTTAAAATTTTATTACCGCTCAGTTTCTCGGTTACATTGCTGTCATCGGTGTACGCTCAACCCGTAATCCGCATCATTGACAAACTGATAGTTTTTGATGAGCAACGAAAAAAATTATCTCTTGAATACCTTGAAAAGAGGTATCATATTCACCAGGCAACCGCTTCTATCAAACCCCTGATGATCGTGTTGCATTGGACAGCCATTCCTACTCTTGAGCAATCGTTCAATACAATGAACCCCGCTGTACTGCCGGGGGCACGCAGAGAACTTGCCTCGTCAAGCAGTTTAAATGTAGCGGCTCATTTTTTAATTGACAGGGATGGCACTATTTACAGGCAATTACCTGATACGGCATTCGCCCGTCATGTTATCGGATTAAACTATTGCGCAATAGGTGTTGAAAATGTTGGCAGTGATAAAGCCCTATTGACCAAAGAGCAATTAAAAGCCAATGAAGACCTGATCAGGTACCTGGTTCAGAAGTATCCTATTAAGTATCTTATCGGCCATTACGAGTACAAAAAGTTCATCGGTGATCCGTTATGGAAGGAAGTGGACCCTGATTATCTTACTGCCAAGATAGATCCCGGGGTTGAGTTTATGAAAGAGATAAGGATCAGGATTGCAGACCTGGGATTGAAAGGGCCGCCGGAGAATTAAATACTACATGAGAAGACAGCAGCAAAGGTCTGAACTGTGATTTGATTCTATGATAATTACGGGCAATTCATGATCTTCTACAGATATTGAAACGCTGCGTAGCGGGTGGTCAAAGATAATTCTGTTGATGCTTTGATAATTATCTTTTTACTGAATACAACCTGCTGTTGCTCGCGTTCCATCATTTCAGTTAACTGCGATTGAGTTATCTTTAAAACCACGAAGCAATGCAAGAGGGAAACAAGCGGTTACACAGAATCTCTATGTAACCGCTTGTTTCCCTTTTACATTTTTCCGTAGTTAAAAACCCGGAACTATTTTTTAATAAGTTTAAACGACTTGTTGAAATTTTTCTGTTGCACTTTTAATATATACATTCCGGGTGCATAAGCGGATGCATCAATATCAACAACACCTGAAGAACTTACTACTTTCTTCAACAGCATCTTGCCGTCAAGCGTATATAAGCTTAGTTCAGTATTTGGCTGGCTGTTTAAAGAAAGCGATACCCTGAAATTTTTTGCTATCGGGTTTGGATAAACAGATACTGCACCGGTATTGCCAATCACTTCAGCATTTGCAGCCATGTCTGATACTTTATCTGTATTGGCAGCCGTTACAGCATTCATACCACATTTAGCAGTAGTGCTTCCGGCATAATCAAAATGCGGAATGCCGAGGTTATCGTTCCAGTCAATAACGGCAACATTAGCAACCGGCCTGTTAAAGAAATAGGCCGTTTGAGTGGTAAATGTTGTTTCACCGGGATTGGCGATTACCAATCCCTGTTGTGAAAATCCGTTGATCAGCCAATGTACCTCAACCTCAAATGGATTCGGATTGGATATAACCCAATTTCTTGTATAAGCCGGGTCATTCGAGCATACGGCTTTTAATGAAACATCTTTCACATACACAACGGGGAATTTTACAGCACCCACCGATGCATCTGCTTTTAACAAACCTGTGCCTGTTGCCCAATCGAAACCTTGTTCAAAACCAGCAAAATGGGGATTATCCATATCAACCGTATTTGTTGACATGATGCCTTTGATCTGGCTGGGTGTAAGGTTGTTTAACTTCTGCGCCTCTATCATCAGGGCGGCTACGCCTGCGGCATGGGGAGCTGCAGCGGATGTGCCGAAGAAATTGGGGAAAGTATCACTATCCTGTCTTGAATCCGCATAGAAGAAAGAAGTATTACCCCCGTCAACAGAAGTGAGCTCCGGTTTGTGTCTCAATATAGGGTTGATTCTGTTGCCTTTGGCATCAAACAGAATTGCCAAACCACCTACTGATGAAAAGTCTTCAATCCTGGGTGGATCGCTTCCGTAAGCCGGGGTTTGTATATAATTCGCAGCCCCTGTAGTAATAGCTCCAGCCGCATTGGAATGACCGTAAATAGTAGAGCCCGAACTGCCGGGAATTGCGGGTGTTGTGCGAATATATAGTTGATCACCAAAGTTTACACACTTCAGGCGTGTAGGATCAGGACCGTCATATTTTAAAATAAGCACAAAAAATGTATTGCTCCTGGTGGAATTATAGTAAACCATTACTTCTACAGGATCACCGCTTTTAATATTATCATCACCACCAACAGCGACTATCTGTCCGCTTGCATTTAGTAAGAAAATATCCATATCAGTAGTGTTAGCTGCCCCTCCGGCTGAGAAAGAGGGCGCATCCCACTGAAAACTGGAAAAAAAAATACCATTCGTAGGCAAAAAAACAGGTTGGTAATACACCGGGGCATTTCCAGCGCCGGCGAAATTATGAGCAGTACCATTGTTAATTCCAAGCGGCGCAGCCAATGAAGCCCTGTACTGGCTTTCATAAGAGTTGTCTCCTTCATTAGAAGCAGCGGTAAAATATGTTACTCCCTTCTTTTTTACGATATCTATAGCCTGGCTGATAATCCCATCCTGAAACATGGGTTCATCCAAATATTTAACATCATCAACAATTATATTGCATCCCGCTTCAGCAAGCTTCAAAATACCCTCTGCAACTGAAGCTTCCCCGTAAGAAGCCGTATAAAACGCAATTTCCGCACCGGGTGCAATATCATGAACAATTTCAGCCATACCGCGACCTTCATCCGTACCGGAAGAATCATCCAGGTCCAGTAATACCTGCACAGGTTTATTATAACCAAATGGATTATCAGGTCCCGGAAGTTCGCCATTTTTTACGCCAATATCCGCTGTACCCAGGTTATTATAACTATCTGAAAGAATACCCACTTTTACTCCTTTACCGCTAACACCATAATTTTTCCTGGCAATATAAGAACGAAGGGCAGTATCGCCTTGGCTGACAACAGGCATCATGGTTGATGCATTTATTTTTAGCTCTTGTATATCCAGGCTGCTAACCGGTTTTGACCGATTCATCATTTTATAAGCAGGCTTAACATATCTTATCAACGCTAATGATTCAAAAAGCGGCAGGGAAGCAATAGGTATCGTGCCCGATACAACACGGCCATAAACGGCGTTGACCTTGAAACCCATGCTTTCCAGCTTAATGCGGGACGCTTTATTAAACTCATTTACTGTAATATCCACTAACACTTTATCCCCTGATATCTGCATATACTTTTTAAGAGTCTGGTCAGGCAAAGCAGGTTTTAATTTGGCATCAGCTTTCAGGCCGGATACCGTTGCATTACTTTCATACAGCTTTGTTAGCGATGCACTTAACTTTGAGGAAGATTTTTGCACTATTTGGTTTGGAACCGGCAAAACATTAAGCTGCGGATTGCCTTCCACCTGGGCGCTGGTTTTAAGTGAGGAAAACAAAATCAAAATACAGCCGTAGCTAATGGAGAGTAGCGTTTTTATCATAAATAAAGATTTAACGAGGTAAGCAACAGCAGGTAAAACGGTGTTGCATTTTAATAGAGTAGAAAAATATTTCTCTGCGGGATTATTATCCTATTAAAGTAATACAATTTTCATTAAGTCACACTGTTTTGAGTAATATTCTTTAAAAGAAATAATCACTTATAATTTTGCTTGCTTTGAAAAGAGTTATTATATTATCCTGTTGATAATGACTTATCTATAAAGAACGGAAGGATTACAAAAATGCATAAGGAGATACTATCTTCGCATGCCTTTTATTAAAACCTGCATTAATAAATTCCCACACGGGCTTTAAACGATAATGCCTGATGTAAAGCCGGTAATTTTCCCGAAATATTATTACTTATGCTCCATCTCCAGCATGGTTGCTAACAATTTCCGAGCGGCGGTTTTTATTTGAACCATGTCTTTTTCCTTATCTTCCTTCGTTAAAAAATATACCGGAGTAAAAGTTTCCCTGGTAATTCGGTTCAGGTCCCTGAATGGCTGACCCGCCTTCCAGGTGGCATTGGCAAAACGCAGCAGTAAAGTTTTGCCGGCCTCACTGATACTATCATTTCCGATAGATTCCAAAATTCCGGAAGGAACCAAACCCTTTGCAGTAACCAGGTAATTAATACCACATTCCAATGCATAAAACCCGGCAATACTTATTGCAATTTTTTGCTCTCTTACACTTTTATGAATGATTTCCGTATCATCAGCATGAGTTAAAAACAACGGGGCAGGCTGGTGTTGACCTATGTAATAAGAGGCATTCATAAACTTCGCTATTTCGAAAGCAAATGCGGTATCCTGCAATAATTTTTTCATGTGCATCATTTGTTCCGGTAAAGGCATTTTATCAACCTGCTGCATATGTTTCAATAACATAGCGGCTGCGGATGCTATCTGGTTAACATCCTTTTCAATTTCTTCAGCGGATAAATACCCTGCCCCTGTAAAGTTGTACCGTGTAATCCGGTTCAGTCCGCGAAAAGGCTGACCTGCTTTCCAGGTGGCATTAGCAAATCGATTGAGTAATAACACTGCATTTGAATCAGCGGTTTTCCCTGCAATTTTTTTAAGCCAATCTACGGGAGTGAGGTTTGTTTGTTCACATAAAAATCCTACTCCACATTCTACAGCATAAAACCCTGCAAGATTCATTGCTATTTTTTCTTCTCTTACAGTCTTATTTATTACGGAAGTATCTTCAGCTGTAGTAATAAATTCGTTTTGCCCGCTTTCATTGTACTCCTTATTAAGTTCTTGCGCCATTTCGAAAGAAAAGTCTTTACTTCTTAGTAAAGAATCTATTATTATAAGTTCTTTTTTTATCTTTTCACCTGGCATAGTATGTACTAAAGTGTTGAATTTTAAGTGTTCTATAACTAAAGAGAAAAAGAAGAGGTTACACGGATTGTGTAACCTCTTCTTTTTAGTTTTAAGAGTGAATTACTACTTATTATTGAATAAAGTATAAAACACGCTTATCTGTATGACACTATTTTTAAAATCTGGATTAATCGAATTAGTTGTTGATGTTTTAAAGTCACCCACCTTACTTATACCTGCCATATACCTTCCACCCAAACCAAAACCTGATTTGCTGTGATACCCTATGCCTCCCCCAATTGACAGGTCAAGGTTTTTTGCAAAATCATTAATCGTCTGATTTCCATTATGAGCGTCCTGTCCTGCCCTGAAACCTACCTGAGGCCCGGCTTCCAGGTAAACATTACCGAAATTAAGCTTAGCCATAACCGGAACATTAATATAAGAAACTTTCAGGTTAGATGTTGTGCCTGCATTATTATACTTAGCACCTTGTGAAGAGAACAACACTTCAGGTTGAATAGAAAATGCTTTTCCAAGCATAAAATTAAACAGACCACCTACATGAAATCCTACAAGAGCATCCGATTCAATATTACCACCGGTGTAATTGCTAATGTTCACTCCGCCTTTTATTCCTAGTTGAAAACCCTGAGAGAAAGAAGCTGTACTCATAAACAGCAGTGCAACAAAAATTATCTTTTTCATAATTGTGATTTAATTTAAATAGTGAAGGTATCAATATGTGTACTTATCAATAATAAAACGCTTCGAAGATGATACTTAACCTGGTTTGGCAAACAGTTATCACCGGTTATAACTGAATATAAATAGGATCAAGATTTCTTCCTGTTTTATTGATTCTAAAAGTGTTTTGCAATCGGTGTTCCATTTAATTTCAAAGTATGTTCAAATTATACAAATCATTTTATTAACAGGATATAGTTTCGTTAAACAAAAACAGTTTATATACAAATACAGACCTTTTATAAGCTTTAATTAACACATTGTTTTCATATTTATGATTGACTATGGATTCAACCCTTTTTATGTTACACATATATTGTGAATAGTGTAGATAAAATTACCTATTGGGGAATATGGTTAGAAGTAACAGGAACAGTCGGGTCCGCACCATTCATCTGCGCTCATGGGACGTCCGGATAGCAATTCTTTACCTGTCGCAGTTCTTATTCTTTCCACTCTTACTATAAAATGCAATCGCTTTCCCGCAAGCGGATGGTTGTGGTTAACCACTAACTTGTTAGACAATACCTTGATAATTTCCACTTCGTTTCCATCAGAAGTATTTATCCTCATTCCGGGTTCTAATCCTTCGGTACTGTTCCAGAAAATATTTTTATCTATTATAACAACTAACCCGCTGTCATAATTTCCGTATGCCTGACAGGGCATTAGCATTATATTTCTTACTTCAGTTTCTACGGCACCCTCCAATTGCTGTTCAAGCGCCGGCAATATATTTCCTGCACCATGTAAGTATGTAAGGGGTTCGAATTCCATATTACTATCAACTACAACTTCATTATCATCAGTAACGGTGTAATGAATGCTGATAATTTTATTGTTTGATACTTTCATGATTGAAATTAAGATCCTTCGTTGTTATCCGTTAATTGAATCACATTGCCTGGTAATTTTATAAACAATATTATATATAAAACGCTTACGCAATTACAACCATCACCACCTGATTCATAAGCACCTTCACTTTTTTATCCAGTGTTATTAAAACAGTATCTTCCTGATGTTCGAAATTATTTGCAAGCCGCTTTCCATCCAGGCTCACATCAATGGAAGTAACTTTTATGGCCCCGCTCTTTTTGAAGCGCATTGTTTGTAATTGCAACTGTCCTTTCTTTAATTCGATTGCATGAATCTGTTTTTCCTCTTTTTTTTCCTGTATGTAAGTTCCCCATCCCTCAGCCGCAATGAAAGGCGACTTAAAATTATCAGCATCCCATGCGGGTGCAAAACTTATATAACCTTTAGGACCATGGTAATGAAAACCACAGGAGGTAATGAAAGTGCCATAGCTCGCCATAGCCCGTGCATAATGATCGCTGCATTCGATTTCATTAAATGGATTTCTTTTGGAAGCATGATACCTGTCATGAATCATCCTTGTTAGTATCAGTGACTCGTCCGTCATTCCTTCAGCCATCATATGCGACGCCACCTGGTGCTCAAAACCGCTCATGCATTCATGAAAATACCCTAGCTGCCAGGTTACATTTTCACCGTAAGGCTTCGCTTCGTTTGCCGGATTTGTATTCATGATCATTCCACCTTCACCAGCCAGTGCATAAGGCCTTCCGCCAGTATGTGTTTTAATATAGGGACCAACATCCGGGGTAAAGTTGTATTTCCATAAAGACCTCAATGCCGATACCGATTTTTCTTTGCTGATAATCCTTTCCAGCCCAACCTGGAAGGCCCAGCTTTGTCCCAGCACCTGGTCTATATGACAGGTATTGTAAGAGCCCAGCTTAGTCCTGCCTTTTTGTGCATCGGCACGGTGAATAAAGTATTCACCATTGAATAGCTTCTCTTCCATGTTAGTACTTCCCCTGGTAATGTATTCCTTACAAACTTTTTCAAAATCCGCATCCTGCATTTCCAGGGCCATCTGCCTGCCTGCTGAAACGGCGGCGATACATATTCCTACTATCCAGGCGATCTCGCCATCCCAGACGGCATCAAGGGTATTTTCCATAGGTGTATCTTCCATGCCGTCTTTGTTCCTGTCCTGATTAATAAGAAATTGTACGCTCTGCCTGATATTTATCCAATTGTTTTTAAGAAAAGAATTATCGGCGCTCATCTGGTGCTCCCGGTAAATGCGAAGAATGGTGCCTGCCTGTCCATCAATA
>CAXSIE010000223.1:0-4348 GCA_964237295.1 uncultured Flavihumibacter sp.
AGGTTCTGATATTATATTGAACCGGTGTGCTGTTGAAAAAGCTCAAACGAAAAAACAGAATTAAAAAATGATCAGGATTTCGTTACTGTTGATAGGTTTTCTGATAGGAAGTTTTTCATTGCAGGCACAGGATAAATATTTTACAAAAACTGGTAACCTGTCTTTTTATTCCGTGGCGCCGCTGGAAGATATTGAAGCCCATCACCGATCCGTAACAGCTATACTGGATACCAAGGCAGGCAGCCTTCAGTTCTTGTTACTTATCAATGGATTTGAATTTGAAAAGGCGCTTATGCAGGAAGATTTCAATGAAGACTACCTGGAAAGCCCTAAATATCCAAAAGCGGAATTCAAAGGGCAGGTACTGAACAATAGCACCATCACTTATTCAAAAGATGGTGAGTATATCACCAAAGTAAAAGGTACTTTATCCATACATGGCGAAGCGAAAGAAATGGAAGCATCAGGAAAAATAATTGTTAAGGAAGGAAAGATTCTGATGAATGCTATCTTTAATATTCTGTTATCCGATTACAAGATTCCCATCTCCAAACTTGTAAAAGATAAAATTTCTAATAAAGTCAAGATAACATTGGATGCTGCTTTGGAACCGCTAAAAAGTTGAGATCATTCCTTACGTAAGGGATGACATAAAAGAAATTATATGAAGCCCTTAAAAATTTTCATGGAGGTTTTACTGGTGGCAGCTTTACTGGTTTCCCTGCCGGGATACAGCCAAACTACCGGTAACCTGTTTCCGGTTTTAAAAACAGGTGTTGCCATTTCCATATGGCCAGATATTGTACCTGGCGAAAAAGGGATCATTGGGGAAGAAAAAGACAACACCAAACCAACTGATAATAAAGTAGGAGGTAAAGATGTGATTCGTATAGGCAATGTTTCAAAACCCACTATTACCATTTACCAGGCACCAAAGAATAAAGCTACCGGTGCTGCAGTGATTGTTTGTCCGGGTGGTGGTTATTCTATCCTGGCCCTTGACCTGGAAGGGACTGAAGTGTGTGAGTGGTTGAATTCAATCGGGGTAACTGCCATACTTTTAAAATACAGGGTTCCTGTACGGGAAGGCCTGCCAAGATACCAGCCTCCTTTGCAGGACGCACAGAGAGCTATGGGTTTGATCCGATCCAATGCAGCGAAGCTGGGCATACATCCCACACAAATCGGTATCATGGGCTTTTCCGCCGGCGCCCATCTCTCGGCAGCACTGAGTACTAATTACGATAAACGTACTTATGAAGCAGTAGATGCTGCCGATACCACCAGTTGCAGACCCGATTTTGTGATGCTTGTATATCCGGCTTACCTCACGGTAAAAGAACAGAATGATAAAGTAGCTGCAGAACTGACAATTACTAAAAATACAGCTCCTACTTTTTTAGCCCAAACAGAAGATGATCCTGTTAGGGTTGAAAGCAGCTTATTTTATTACCTCGCCCTGAAAAATGCCGGTGTTCCTGCCGAGATGCACCTGTTTGCAAAAGGCGGTCATGGGTATGGTTTAAGAAAATCTGCATTAAGCATTAACACCTGGCCGTTGCGTGCGGAAGAGTGGATGCATTCGCTGAAGTAAGGTGCAAGGTGAGCGAAGTACACTATGGGTTCTTATTTTAAAAATTCATTTACATGAAGAACATACTTTTCATTGGCTGTGTGTTGTTTTTAATTCAAACAAAAACAAACGCCCAACGCTCCGCACTTTTATTCAATGGTAAGAACCTTGATGGCTGGTATGTGTTCCTTAACAGCAAAGTTGGTGCTCAGGACCCGGACAGTGCTTTTACAATTCATGATAACATGCTTCATATAACCGGCAAAAGCGTTGGATATATCTGCACCAAAAAAGCTTACAAAAATTTTCACCTTACCCTTGAATTTAAATGGGGCGAGAAAAAATATCCACCCAGGCTAACAGACAAAAGAGACAGCGGTATCCTGTATTATTTTTTATCCGGAACGCCGGATAAAATCTGGCCGCGTTCCTTTGAATGCCAGATACAGGAAGGGGATTGCGGTGATTTTTGGCTGGGGGATAGTCTGAGTTTGAAAGTTTGAGACAAAGTTATGACCAAAGGCCGCATCATCAAGTTATCGGATAGTGAAAAACCCAATGGTGAATGGAACAAGGTTGAAATTATAGTTCTTAATGGCAAATGTACCCATATCATTAATGGAGTGGTAGTCAATAAAGGTACCGATGCAAATGTTAGCGAAGGTAAGATTGCTTTACAAACCGAGGCTGCGGAAATGTTTTACAGGAATATACGGCTTGAAGTGCTGTGATTGAACCATGGCACATTGGATGTTGTTTAAACCGCGTAGGCGGTCATGGAACAGAGGATCAGGGCGATCCTAAGATAAAGATTTAAAATTCGCTGTGTTACTCCCTGCCTTTGTGCCTCCGTGGTTTTCTTCGTGCCTTTAGCTATTATGTTTGTATCTGTAAATCTATATAGGACCTTGCAGCAAAAAAAATCTTTTAATAATCTACCGGCAACATCTTCATATAAGCACTCAACTCAATATGATCATGTTTTTTAAAAGGCATCCCCGTATTTTTTAATCTTATAATACGGGCCACTTTAAAATCACGATACTCCTGCCGCAATTGGCACCATGCTACAAGATGCCAGCTAAGCGCATAAAATACCAGGCCGATAGGTTCAGCCTCACGCAAACTTGTTTCACCGCTATTCTTCCTGTATTCCATTTCAACAATCACCCTGGATGAGATGGTTTCCTGCAATACAGAGAGGTATTCAAAATCATATTTAAAACAGGAAGGCATCTGCATCTTGATATTGTTACTTAACAGCTCTGCCTTTTCTTTTTGGGTAGTTCGTAATACCGTTTTAACTTTATTCAATGCATTGGAATAATGTGTTTGAACAGACTTATCTGCAAAGCCGTAAGCAATCGCTTCCATAAATATCAGGGCGTTGGCTTCACCGGTGCTAAAAGAAACCGGCGGCAAAAAGTATCCCTGCACTACAAAATATCCTTTTCCCGGCTCGAAGCTCACCGGGATACCGGATCCACTTAACGCTTTAACGTCCCTGTAAACAGTGCGGATACTCATTTTAAATTTGTCTGCGATCTTTTCTGCAGGTACAAATTTCCTTGATTGCAGCAAAATAAGTATTCCAAAAAGTCTGTCAATCCGGTTCATATCAACACATGTTTATTTTAATAAATAAATACCGTTGAATTAAAATTTCAGCTACCAAAACTTTAAAGCTTACTTGGAACTGTCTAACGCCTTTTCAATATTTTTATCCGGTATCAGCCATATAGCCGACTGAAGAAAAAATAAGAAACCCGATATATACGGATGTATAAATGCTAATGGTATCGCCAGAATATCCATTGATAAGGAAGCAAAAACCTTTTTCTTTTGTTTTCTTATAGCCGCTTTCAGCTCGCTGTGATCATCAGTAATTTTAAGAATATAGTTTTGCAGGATTGCATAGGCTGTTCCACATAACATAAGAATGATCGCATATAAAATAATGGTATTGGGGGCAAAATGATTTTCACCCATCCAACCGGTGGCAGCAGGTACCAGCGATATCCAGAAAAGCAGGTGAAGGTTAGATAATATAATTTTGGAATTTACATTCTTTACAGCATGTAAAAGGTTATGATGGTTTCCCCAGTAAATACCTACCAGCATAAAGCTTGTTATATAGCTTACAAACACTGGAATCAATGGTTCCAGTGATGACCAGGATGTTGCGTGAGGAACTTTAAGTTCCAAAACCATAATTGTTATAATGATGGCGAGCACACCATCACTAAAAGCTTCAAGTCTACTTTTATTCATAGAGTATCTGTTGCTATCAGCCGTCAGCTTTCAGGTATCATTAGAAATATACACGCGGGATCTGCTGAAAGCTGACGGCTGATAGCAATTTACAGTCAGTTTATGATTAACCTAACGTTAGTATCCCCAGTTCTTCATAATCAGATAATCTTCTTTAGCGCATTCAATATGAGTTTTACCCTGGTATGATTCCTGTTCAATGATAAAATGAGTCGTTCCCTGTTTCCTGGCAAGGTCTGTTATTTTTTTTGTTTCAATGATGCCTTTTCCCAGTATTGTGCTTTCATATCCACCCATTGCTCTTTTATCATCTGATTTGATTTCATCTTTAACATGTAAGGATGCAAACCTTCCGGGGTATTTTTGTAACAATTGCAGCGCCCTTCCGCCTCCCCCGTACATATTACCTATATCCATTTGCTGCACCACAAGCTTAGGGTCTGTTAAATCAAGAATGATATCGTAGATGTTTTTATTATCCAATTTCTCCCTGAATTCAAAGTC
>CAXSIE010000223.1:4358-6309 GCA_964237295.1 uncultured Flavihumibacter sp.
ACTTTTTACAAAGCTCACCGCATTTATTAAATACATCCATATAAACTTTTATATCATCATAAGTCTTACGCAGGCTTTCCTCCAGTGATGGACTGATCACATAACGCTGACCCATAACAGCAGCATCTTCCACGGTATACTTCCATGCATCTGTAAAATCCTTTTTAGCAGCATCCCAGTGCTGCTTACCCATAACAGTATGGCCGCTCGGCATTTTAAGATTTAATCCGTCGAGCAATTTCCTGAAAGCTTTTGCATCATAACCATAAAATTTCCTATCAATATAATTAGCGTGCTCAACATTTTTATAACCCATGCCCGCCAGTAGTTTCAGGGTTCCTGCCGGATCTTTTTTCATATCGTCACGAATAGAATAAAGTTGTATACCCATAACTTCCCCTTCCTTATAACCGGAAGCGGAGAGGTTGCCGGAGAACAAGCTGGCGCCTGCAACAGTAAGACTGGTGTTTTTAAGAAATGCTCTTCTTGATATACTCATATGTTTTTGTTTTTGCAATCAGCTGATTGTATTTCTTTATGTATGTAAACTTAAATGTAAGCCGGTTATTCTAATGTTTGCGAATGTTGTAAACCTGATCAAAAATATCAGCAGTTTCATAATTATGCAAGTTCAATAAAAGAATGATAGCTATATGTTTTCTTTCCCAAATTATACCATTATGTTAAATTATTAAGTACCTGTCAGGTAAATTTTGTAAAAACTTTCACTATTTATCAAATGCAAAGCATGGTGATCACAGAATAGCAGGCTAATAATCAATCGATAACAATAAACTTTACATGTCTTTTAAAAAAATTCTGTCGGGTATTAATAATGATATTTTTATTGAAGGAATGTAAGATGGCAGGTAGCCAATACCTCAGGAATACTATCAGCGGTTTTTTGTGTAGTTTTGCACCTGAATGAAATGTGCAGAAAAATTAAATTTTATGAAAGCAAACATTGTACAGGTAGGTAGTATTGTGAATAGAAACCCGGTAAACTGGTCTTTTGATAGTTACACAGATATTCCCGCTTTAAGTATATCAGGTAAAGGAATTTTATATTATGGTTACACTATAGAAGAACTGGAAGTTATTGCAAGTGGCAAATATTAATAAACATTTATTAAACTCCAAGAAAGCCGGATAAGGAAACACTTATATAATGTTACGATTTAATCATTAAGTTTATGCTTAACTTAATGATTAAATTACCTCAATCATGGCTATACAAAATGCTTCAACGGAACCCAAAAAATCCCCGGGTGTTTATATAACCATAATCTCGACCGGATTACTGGTCGGCACTCTTGATGGACTGGGAGCTACTATTAATTACCTCATATCAGGCCGTAAAGATCCTGGTAAATTATTTCAGTATATATCAAGCGGAGCATTTGGAAAAGATGCTTATTCAGGAGGTTTGCCAATGGTATTCAGCGGAATATTATTTCATTATACTATTGCTTTCCTTTTCACAATATTTTTCTATATGGTGTTACCCCGCATAAAATGGCTATCGAAGAACAAATTAGCCGGTGGGATGCTCTATGGAATATTTATCTGGCTGGTTATGACCTTCCTGGTATTGCCCCTGACAAGGATACCGCGCGGTGTTATACATTTAAAGCCGGCTTTAATAGGAATATCCATCCTTATAATTGCAATAGGAATACCGCTTTCTTATATTGCAAATGCTTATTATTCCCGGTACCCTGCCGTATGAAAGTTTTCATTTAAACAATTCCTGCTCATCCGTAAAATAAGTTTTCCTTCCTCCCACTACAATAAACTGTATGGCTGCTCCTCCGGGACTGACTTTTTTCTTATGATTGTGCACCACCATAAAGTCTCTTACTTCACCGGTAATGATATCCGGATTAGCGGAGATGATTTTCTTTTCTGCATCCTGCAGCGTAAACTTTATAGCCTTATCCAGCGCTTTTAT
>CAXSIE010000223.1:6319-8258 GCA_964237295.1 uncultured Flavihumibacter sp.
ACGGCGGCCATTTTGCGGCCAGTTTGGGGGTGGTTGAATTAACTGTTGCGCTGCAGTACGTGCTGAATACACCTTATGATCAATTAGTTTGGGATGTTGGCCACCAGGCTTACGGCCATAAAATACTTACAGGCAGAAGAGATAATTTTATTACTAATAGAAAATGGAGAGATTCCCGCATGCCACAGAATTTCATCGGCATACGCATTACCAATGCCGCCGATTTTATCCTGGTCTAATAAAAATTTTTTAACACCAGTTTTTGTCTTACCCAGGTTCTCTTTCAAAAAATTATAATTCAATTCTTTTGATAAAGGGTCTATTCCTACGGAGGCTTCCGGGTTGAGATCGATCTTCGCCCATCCGGAGAAATCTTTCATCACTAAGCCCGCCCCATTTGCAAACAACATATCAATAACAACCCGGTCATAGTCGTGCGTCTTATCATATAGAAACAACTCTCCATTCAGCAAAAGATGCCATGCCATTACATTGCCATTGTTAAAATCGAAGTAAAGCCGTTTGCCAACACGGTGCACTTTATCGAGCACCTGTTTTTCAATGCTTTCTTTCAATGTTTTGGCCGGTACATTCAGTTTGGCCGTAGGAGACACGGTAATTTCTTTTACCTTTTCCCCTGCTAACTTTTTATGTAAATTTTTACTGAACACCTGTAAATCCGGCAACTCTGGCATAACTGTTAGATTAATATTTAAAGTAATGTATTATTCTGTTATTTGTTTTTTCTGATTAATAATACCACATAGTCACAAACGCTTACACACTACTGACTGCTGTAGCAGACCATCAACAATATACCAAACTATGCAACTTATAACTACAATAATTTAAACTACATCTAAGGCTACAGTTGAATGTTAATGTAACTAAATATACATAAGTGTTAATGTTTATATCTGATAATTACCGCTTCTGATTTTATTTTTTTTGCAAAAGAACTTGTATTTTTCATATAATCAGTAAAAATCCAAAATAATAATTTTCATGATGTTATTATGATATATTATTAATTGACTTTTCTGGTTGAATTAACGAGTTCCCTATCGAACCGTGATTGTTTCATGGAATTTAAACTATTAATCCTAAATACAATTTTTATGAACAACCAAAACTCTCCTCAAATCAACGTCAACAAAAAAACAATCGAATTCTCTCTTCACGACGACTGTGCAGCGCATGTTTCATTTGCAGGTGCTTCGCATGTATCCCTGGCAGGCAGCTTTAACAACTGGGCCAAGGATGTGTTGCAGTTGGAACAGGACAATGAAGGTGTATGGAAAATTGAGATCCCCATGTTGCCTGAAGGAAAATATCATTACAAATTTTTTGTAGATGATAAAATCTGGACAGAAGATATTGACAACCCTAATCGTGAACCTGATGGCTCCATAGGCTTTTACAGCATATTTACCATTTAATATATTTGAAACGAAATAATAATTGAGTTCCTGTTAGATCGCCAACCGATTTAAGCCAGGAATAAAAATACAACAATTGCTATTTCTTTAGAATAATAACGCTTTATCCGGATCATTCAAATATAATGCTATGAGTACAAAACTTATCACAGACTCTATTCAAACCGATCCTGCTGTGCCGGATTACATCTTTTATAAATTTGATTCATTGCTTCCCGGTAACGATTTTATTATCCATGAGGATAATGATCCGCATTCCATATATTCTACCATGCTGAAAGAAAAAGGGGATACCTTTTCCTGGGAGTACCTTGAAACAGGCCCTAAAAAATGGCGTGTAAAAATATCTAAAAGAGACAAAGATTACTCAGATGAAACGCTAGGAGAATTGGCTGTTTCCGATTACCGGAAGGCCCTGATACTTAGAAAATATGGACTTGATTTCAGCTTTAAAGGCAAAAGAACCCTTAGAGAAGCTTGCGCTGAAAAAAACATTTCCA
>CAXSIE010000224.1:0-3360 GCA_964237295.1 uncultured Flavihumibacter sp.
GGAAACGCAGAGGGCACAGAGAAATTTCTCTGTGCCCTCTGCGTTTCCTCCTCCGGCTGTTCTCTGCGTTAAAAAAAACTATTTCAACACAATCGCCCCCAAAGCCGGCAAATGCACATTTAACTCAAGGAATGGCTCTTTCTTATCTATCACCAATGCCTTGATATCCGGATTATAAACATCGCCTGTTCCCCAATACTTTTTATTATCGCTGTTGAATATTTCTTTCCATACTGATTTTCCACGGACTTCTATTTTCCAGTTCATACGAACAACCGGAGTCATATTTAATATTATCAAAAGGTCATCCTTTGGGTTTGCACCTTTTCGCCGGTACACGATCACACATTCATTACGGTGTTCAAGGTCATGCCACTCAAAGCCATCCGCTGAAAATTGCTTTTCATACAGGGCAGGCTCCTCCTTATATAAATGAAGCACATCCCTTACACAGTCTTTAAGCATTTTATGAGAGTCGAACTCCAACAGATCCCAGGGTAATTCAGTTTTATAATTCCATTCAGAAGTAGAACCGAATTCATTTCCCATAAACAGGAGTTTAGCGCCCGGATGTGTAAACATATAAGTATACAACACACGAAGGTTAGCAAACTTTTGCCAGTCATCACCAGGCATCTTATAAATCATGGGAGACTTTCCATGCACCACTTCATCATGACTCAGTGGTAACATAAAATTCTCATCTTTGAAATAAGCCATGCTGAATGTAAACGCATCCTGCTGGCCGGGACGAAACAACGGATCAGTTTTAAAATATTTCAACGTATCATGCATCCAGCCCATCATCCATTTCATGCCAAAGCCAAGTCCACCGGCAAAAGTAGGATTTGAAACACCGGGCCAGTCAGTGGCTTCTTCGGCAATGGTTTGAACATCAGGAAAATCCCGATAGATGGTTTCATTAAGGTCTTTAATAAAAGCGATGGCTTCCACATTTCCGTCGCCACCGAATTCATTGGGTTCCCATTCACCTTCTTTCCTGGAATAATTTAATTTAAGCATGCTGGAAACTGCATCCACCCTTAATCCGTCGACATGAAACTTATCGAACCAGAATCTTGCGCAGCTTATAAGAAAAGACTTTACTTCACCTCGTTTATAATTAAATATATAAGAGCTCCAGTCCGGATGATAACCTTTACGCATATCGGCATATTCATAAGTATGCGTACCATCAAACATAAACAAGCCGTGGGCATCATATGGAAAATGCGATGGCACCCAATCCAGTATTACTCCGATACCTGCATTATGAAAAGCTTCCGTCATCATCATGAAGTCCTGGGGTGAGCCAAACCGTGAGGTAGGCGCATAAAAACCGGTACCCTGGTAACCCCAGCTTCCATCAAAGGGATGTTCCATTACAGGCATAAATTCCACATGAGTAAATCCCATCTCCTTCACGTAAGGAACCAGTTTTTCTGTTATCTGTGCATAAGTACTATAAGATTCTTCGTTGAATTTATCCGGCCGCGTCCAGCTTGCAAGATGTACTTCATAAACACTCCAGGGGGCATCCAATGCATTATTCTTTTTTCTTTCCTTCATCCAGTCATCATCATTCCATTCGTAATGCATATCCCAGGTAATAGAAGCAGTTCTGGGCTTAAGTTCCCAAAAATTAGCAAAAGGATCGCCTTTATCTGTCTCCGCCCCTTCAAAACCAACGATATGATATTTATATACTTCACCTTTTTTAAAATCCGGGATAAAGCCTTCCCATACACCACTCTTATCCCAGCGCGGAAAAAGCTGGTATTCAAAATTCTTCCAGTCATTAAAATTTCCTTTCACTGATAAAGCAGTTGCATTCGGAGCCCATACCGCAAAATACATTCCCAACTGATCATTCACTTTAACTGCGTGATTGCCAAATTTTTCGTATAACCGGTAATGTGTTCCCTGCTGAAAGTTTCTGATATCCTCATCATGCAGTAATGAATAATTCCAGACAGGCTTTGAAGTATCTACAAAATTTTTATCTTCATAACGTTCCATAGTAATTGCTTTTTTCATTTGGCTTACTGTTATTCTTTACATCACCTGACTATTTTTTCTTTTTTTGTGGATTTTTTTTATGAATGCGTCATAGCAGAAAATGTTGTTTTTAAACTTGCTTTAACGTAATATTAAGAGATCATTTATTCTAAGTTATCGCTTTTTAGTTAATATTTGGTTATCGAATCATTCTTATCGTTAAAGAGAAATTTTATTTAATAATCCCTTAGCCAACTCTTCAATGCGAAAATTAACCCTTATTCTGCTATTATGTAGCTGTGCTTCTTTTTATGCCTTTTCACAAAATCTTATCATCAAAGGATCTGTAGCTGACACCAGCGAAAAGAAAAATTTAACCAACACAGTTGTTACGGTATTGAGAAAGGCCGACTCTGTTCTGGTAGGCTTTACAAGAAGTGACAAATCAGGCAACTTTACGCTTAAAAATATACCTGCAGGAAAATCCATCCTGCTGATTACGCATCCTAAATATGCTGACTATATTGATGAAATGGATATAACCTCAGGTTCACCGATCGATCTGGGAAAAATCAACCTGACACAAAAAAGCCAGTTGCTTCAGGAATTCATAGTGTCCGGTACCGGCGCTGTTCGGATAAAAGGAGATACTACAGAATTCAAAGCAGATAGTTTTCATTTAAAGGCAGGCTCAACGGTAGAAGACCTGCTGAAAAAATTACCCGGAATACAGGTAGATAAAAATGGCAAAATTACCGCCCAGGGACAGGCGGTTCAAAAAGTGCTGGTAGACGGTGAAGAATTTTTCAGCGATGATCCTACCATCGTTACACAAAACATGTTATCCGATGCCGTTGATAAAGTTCAGGTTTACGACAAGAAGAGCGACCAGGCAACTTTTACCGGTGTTGATGATGGAATAAAGCAAAAAACCATTGATCTTAAATTAAAAGCCAACCGCAAGCAGGGATATTTTGGAAAGATTGAGTTAGGTAGTGATGCAGCCAAATACTGGAATAACAGCGCCATGCTTAATGCGTTTAAAGGGAAGCGCAAATTCTCCGCTTTTGGAATTATGTCGAACACCGGGAAGACAGGGCTTAACTGGCAGGAGAATAACAATTATGGTGGTTCATCAGGTTTTGATATGGGCTATGATGATGGTGGAGGAATGTATTTTTCTGTAGGTGGAGACGGTGATGATTTTGGTGGTGGCTGGAATGGCAGCTTTTACGGTGAAGGCCTGCCAAAAGGATGGAATGCAGGCGCCCTTTATTCAAATAAATGGAATAACGATAAGATCAGCATCAATACAGGATATCAGTTTAAAAAATTAATTACCGAGGGGCGGGGACTTACCCA
>CAXSIE010000224.1:3370-8250 GCA_964237295.1 uncultured Flavihumibacter sp.
TGTATTATAATAATGAAAGCGGTTCAAGCTATAGCAGCAAGTACCGCAACACTATCAATGGCACTTATGAATATCAATTAGATTCAAGTTCCAGCCTTAAAGTAACCGGACAGGGGTACACAGGCAAGTCTAACAGTTTAAATACCACTTACTCGGAATCGTTAGATGATTTAGGAAATTTTGTAAATACCAGTAACCGCCGTACGAATGCTTTAACTGATAATAAAAACATTGTAACTTCCTTATTATACAGAAAAAAATTCAAGAAAACAGGCCGTACAGTATCGTTAACCGTGAACCAGAATTATACCGACACAGAGTCAGACGGTTTTCTGAATGCCGAATACAAATACTACGATAAAGCCGGCCTTGTTAAAAAATCAGAAGCTACCGACCAGGAAAAGATCCGTGATAATATAAGGTCTTCACTTACATCACGTATCGTGTATACTGAACCACTTTCTAAAAGAGCTATCCTGGAGTTTAATTATATTCTTAATAATACAAATGGCCGTTCTGGTGTAACTACTCTTGAAAAGACAAGCTTAGGTGGCGGTAAATATGAAAATCAGATTGACTCTTTAACTAACGATTATAGCCTTAATGTTTTAACGAATGCAGCAGGCATCAATTACCGGTACGCAAAACCGAAGAAAATAAATTTTTCTTTTGGCGGCAACATCTCAAAAGCTGATTTCATACGTAAGGATATAAAGGCGGATTCATCGGTTTCTTATAGCTTCATTAATTTTTTTCCAAGAGCCAGTATGAATATTACTTTACAAAATGGCGCTAATGTTAACATTAACTATTCAGGTTTTACCAGGGCTCCAACTATTGATCAGATACAACCTATTAAAGATAACAGTGACTTATTAAATCAAAGAATCGGCAATCCTGACCTCAAACAATCATTCCGTCAGCAGCTTTATTTAAATTACAACAGCTTTAAATTACTCTCGCAAAGATATCTCGGCGCTAACATATCCTTCAACACTACCTCAAATGATTTCAGCACAATTAACTATATTGATGCTCTTGGCCGAAGGGTATCACAACCGATAAATGTGCAGGGGAACCGGAATCTCAACGGGGGAATGTATTATGAGAAAAAACTTAAAAAACCAGACATGTTTGTGGGTATGAATTTTAACGTAAACCTTTATCGTAATACAAACTTTATTAATTCTCTAAAAAACATCAACAATTCACTGAATGCAGGTATAGGTCCCAGCTTTAGTTTTACAAAAGAAAAGAAATATGAATTAAGGTTCAGGCCGCAAATTAATTTTACTAAATCAACTTCTTCTATCAGGCCGGATGAGCCTACTAAATATATTACCCAGGAGCACAATGTAAACGGCACTGTTTTCCTGCCCTTTAAATTTGAATTGAATACAGATTGCACCTTCAGCCTGAGACAAAAAACTGACGCCTTTGACAAAAACACAAATGCTATCAGATGGAATGCACGGCTGGATAAAAAAATACTTAAAAAGGATGCTGCAATAATTCGCCTGGCCGCCTTTGATATACTTGATCAAAACATAGGATTTCAAAGAAATGTAAACAGCAACTTTATAACAGAAAGAACCTATGATACCTTTCGCAGATATCTGATGCTTTCTATAATATGGAACTTTAATAAAAACGGCACTCCGCAACGCTAATACCAGAAAATATAGTTATGAAACATAAATTTTTAGCAGTCATATTATCAGTTGGCATGAGCATAACCACTTTTGCTCAAACCACTACTATACCTCAATTTATATTAAAAGGCAAAATCGAATATGAACGTAAAACCAACCAGCATGCTTTTATTGATGAAAATAGTAACTGGCAGGCATCAATAAAAAAGAACCTTCCAAAATTCGTCACTTATTATTTTGATCTTGAATTTGATGCAAACCATTCCATTTATAAACCTGGCCGCGAAGCCGACAGGCAAAATAAGTTCTGGGGTATCTTCGATGCAGATAATATTATTGCCACTGACCTCGACAGCAATAAATCTATTACACAAAAAACATTTTATGGAGATACTTACCTTATCTCAGATACCGTTAGAAAAGTTGACTGGAAGATAAGTAGCGAGATTCGCAAGATCGCCGGATTCGATTGCCGTAAGGCTGTAGGTAAAGTAATGGACTCCATTATTGTTATTGCTTTTTATACTGATGAGATTACGCCTAGCGGCGGCCCTGAGTCGTTTGCAGGATTGCCCGGTATGATACTCGGTATTGCTATACCCAGGATGCATACTACCTGGTACGCTACCAAGTTGCAACTGGTAGACGTGGCTCCGAACGCACTAGTAGCGCCAAGAAGGGGGAAAAAATATACCGGTCCGGATTTCAGAAACCAGCTAACAAGCATTCTTAAAAACTGGGGTGATGAAGGAGTAAGAATGAAATGGCAGATGATGCTGTAAGAGCTCTTTAAACTTTTAACTGCTGAGGTTTAAAATACCGCCACCCTTAACTGATAGGAACCAGATTTTCTTGCTTAATTTTTATTTCACCTTCATCATAAACGAATAACACGCTTATGGCTGCGCAAATCATCAGGAAGCCTGCTAAAACAATAGCATAAATGTACTGGTCTTTATAAAGGTGCACAAGCTATTCACAATCTGGGGTAAGGTAATAAAGAAATTAAATATGCCCATATAAATACCAAGCTTTCCCGGCGGAATAGCACCGGATAATATTACATAAGGCATTGACAGAATACTTCCCCAAGCCAGGCCAACACCTATCATAGAATAATTCAGCATAGCCGGATCCTTAATAAAATATATTGAGATCAATCCTATACCACCGGCAATCAGCGATAAGGCATGTGTTGCTTTACGGCCAATATAACGTGCTATTGTAGGAAGTAACAATGCGTAAATCATGGCAACAAAATTATACACTCCAAAAGCGGAACTTACCTTGTTCCCGGCCTCGTTATAAGATATAGACTTGGTATAATCTCCGCTTAATCCATAAACATGGGTGGCTACGGCATCAGTAGTAAAAACCCACATGCTGAAAAGTGCAAACCAGCTAAAAAATTGAACCAATCCTAATTGCTTCATTGTTTTAGGCATTTTTCCAAAGTCAGCAATTATTTCCTGAAAACCGGATGTATGTTTTGACTTAATTTCAGGTTTGCCATGGTATCTTTCATAATCTTCCGGTGAATACTCCTTTGAAAATATAACGGTTACCATTATAGCAGTAACAAACACAGCCGCACCGATGTAAAAGGAATATTTAATATTATCTGCGATCCCATCAGCACCAGGCGCCATGCTAAATCCATGATGGCTCATATATTCGGGTAGATAGGAACCCATAACTGCGCCTAAACCAATTAAAAATGTTTGAATACTAAATCCAAGAGTTCTTTGATTATCCGGAAGATTGTCTGCCACCAGAGCACGAAATGGCTCCATGGCAACATTGAAGGAAGCATCCATAACCATTACCATTCCTGCACCGATCCATAGCGCAGGAATTACTCCTGCGAGCGATCCCGAGTTTGGAAGGAAGATCAAAGCAGTTGAAGATAGCAATGCCCCGGCAAAAAAATAAGGTTTTCTCCTGCCCATTTTTGTCCATGTTTTATCGCTATAGTAGCCAATAATAGGCTGAATGATCATTCCCACTAAAGGTGCTACGATCCAGAACATAGGCAACTGATCCACATCTGCTCCGAATGAACGCAGGATGCGACTCGTGTTCCCTGTTTGCAAAGCGAAACCAAACTGTATTCCCAGAAAGCCGAAGCTCATCGTTAATATTTGCCAGAGCGACAACCGCGGCTTGGGAACTAACCCGGCAGAAGTATTTTGCGGGAGGGATGAGGAAGCGGCCATGGAAAGTATGTATAAAACTTAAATAATTAAAAAGGGATGCTCTATCGGGGTTTAATCAGGTTAAATACAATATTCAATTCTCAATCAAAAACGCAAACACAATAGCTGCATTTTTCTGAATATAAATTGAGAATTGAACATTGACAGGTGAATATTATTACTCTTAAATTATATCTAAATAACATAACCATTCGGAATCACGGCGCCTTTCTTCACCACCACTATTCCGTCTTTTACCGTATATAATTCATGATCGGCGCTTTCCATATGGGGACCTCCGTTGATGCGCACATCGTCGCCAATACGACAGTTTTTATCTACGATCGCATTTTTTATATAGCAACGATGCCCAATACCAAGATTTGGAATCCCCCGTTGCAAAGCAGTGGTGATTTCATTGATCGTTTCAAAATAGTCGTTGCCCATTATATAACTGCTTACTATTGTAGTACCATAACCGATGCGGGAACGAATGCCTACTACACTGTTCTCCACACGTGATGCATTTATGATACAACCTTCTGCAATGATTGTTTTTTCCAGTGTTGTTCCACTTATTTTAGCAGGCGGTAACATACGGGCACGGGTATAAATTGATTTACTGTTATCAAACAAATTGAATTCAGGGATATCCGCAGTCAGTCCCAGGTTGGCTTCAAAAAAAGAATGGATATTTCCTATATCAGTCCAGTATCCGTCGTACTGGTAACTGACGACTTTATATTTATCTATAGATTCAGGAAGAATTTCCTTTCCAAAATCAGTGGCGTCTTTCTTTTCAACTTCCAGCAGGTCGAATAAAAGCTTGCGAGTAAAAATGTATATGCCCATAGATGCCAGGTATATCCGGCCCTTACTTTGCATTTCGGAACCTGTATCGCTTACCCAGTCTTCTAATCCGGTTTTAGGCTTTTCAATAAAAGCGGTAATATATCCTTTTTCATCTTTCTTCATAATACCAAAATCCGTTGCATCGCGATCGTTTACAGGGATGGTAGCTACGGTAATGTCA
>CAXSIE010000225.1:0-657 GCA_964237295.1 uncultured Flavihumibacter sp.
TACCCCCTACAAGGTCGTTTGGATTTAATGTTAAATTTACATTTTAGGAAACTGAATGTTTTAATATCTGTAGGACTTATTATCTAAAAGGATTTAAAAAAATATTATGAAACAAATAATTATTGCACTTTTTATCCTGGTGACATTTGGGTCATGTACCAAGGATTTCGAAGATACTAACGTGAATCCCGCCCAGATTTCTGATGTGATGCTGCTGCAGGACAATAACCTTGTGGGCGCTCCTATTTCGAATTTGATATTTAACCTGAACGGCCACCAGATCGAAGAAGATCTTTGCTACGACTCCTGGATGGGCTTTATGGGAACACCCACGGATTTTGTCGGAAACGTTAATAACACTACTTACTATATCCGTTGGAACTCTTACTGGGGCCGCATTTATGGTAGCGTCATGTCACCGGGAAAACTGGTTATCGAACGAGCCCAACAGTACAAACTGCCCATGTTTGGCGACTGGGCAAAACTGATACGCATCATCGGCATATCTAAACTGGCAGCTATACATGGGCCGGTTATTTATAGCAACTATGGAAGCTCTGCCAATTCCATTCTTTATGATAAGGAATCTGACCTATATCCACTTTTATTTAAGCAGCTGGATTCCATTCAAACGGATTTTGCAGCAAATTCAAAATA
>CAXSIE010000225.1:671-899 GCA_964237295.1 uncultured Flavihumibacter sp.
GGTTTCACAAAATTTGATCCTACTAATTTCAAGGGAAACATCACCAACTGGATGAAAGTGGTTAACTCAGTAAGGTTGAGGCTGGCAATGCGCCTGTCAAAAATTGACAAGGCGACTGCCAAAACCCAGGGTGAAAAAGCAATGAGCGATCCTGCAGGATTGATCGAAGCAAATGCAGACAATTTTACCAACAACTTGTTAGGAAATATTATGCCGGTGGCACAGATT
>CAXSIE010000225.1:909-8211 GCA_964237295.1 uncultured Flavihumibacter sp.
CTACCAATGGGATGACACCCGTATGGGGGCAGTGATAGAATCTTTTATGGTTGGACTTAATGATGGCAGAATCTCTAAATATTTTGCACCCGCAGACGTGGCGGGTTTGGCCGCTGACCACCCTGCGATTCCTTATAAGGGCATCCGCAATGGGGCATACATTAAAGCAAAAGCTGACCATGTTCCTTTCTCAAGAGTATCTGCTGATTTTAATAGTGTTACAACCAGGAGGGATTTTACTGCTGCTGAAGTGGCATTTCTTAAAGCTGAAGCTGGACTTAGAGGTTGGGCCGGCGCTGGCGATCCTAAAACGAATTACGAAAACGGGATCAAATTATCTTTCGCTGACTGGGGTGGCAGTGGTGTAGATGCTTACCTGGCAGATGCTACCAGCAAGCCTATCAGCTATGTAGATCCCGTTGATTCCCGCAACAATTTTACGGCTGCTTCTACCATCACGATAGCATGGAACAATGCAGACCCTACTGAGTTGAAACTGGAAAAGATCATTACGCAGAAGTACCTCGCTGCATTTACCCAGACACTGGAAGCATGGGTGGATTTTAGAAGAACAGGTTATCCTAAGATTCCTCATGTGGCTAAGAATGATAGCAGCCCTGACTGGGGAATCATTCCTGCCGATCAGTGGATCAAAAGAATGCCTTTCGTTCCTGCCGAAAGAACGGGTAATACGGCTGCCGTTACGGACGCTGTAACAAAGATGGGAACGGGAGCCAAAGATGATATCGCTACCCGCTTGTGGTGGGATACAGGCGGCTCGAATTTTTAACTTGATTTCGCCAATAAAGAAATATCCTTTTACAAATATTTGTAAAGGGATATTTTCATTTAAGCCAATCGCATCACTGAAAAGATAATGCCGCTCTTAAAAGGTAGTCAGTAGATGAGAAGGTAAAGCTTTAATAATTGACACAAATAATAAAACCATCTTTTTATCTCTGGAAACACTTTAAAATTACCAGGCAAGCTGGCTGTTAGAATCTGCTTACCTGACGATTATTACCACACCTTTCTCAAAGCGCGCCTCTTGCCCTGCGAGTTGGAACCTGCATGTCCACACATATCCTCCTGTTTGCAACGGCGCATCGCCCGTGTTACCATTCCATCCTTTTGAAAATCTGTCGTCTCAAACATTTTACCACCGTAACGATTGTAAATGACAAACCTGTAACTAACAAGATTTCCAAAAATTTGCGGCTTGAAAAGATCATTTTTACCATCACCGTTAGGAGTAAATTTAGCGGAGTAAAAGAAGTAGAGGTGCCGCAACCTAAATTTGAGTTTACGTCATCACATATAGCCAGGAGAACGTTTGTAACGCTAATGATTGAAAAGGAGTGCCGTTGACGATGATTCAGAAGATTACATAGCACTCGGATTTGAGGACGCTTTTAAAATATGAAGGTCATTATGAAAAGTCGTTGGAGAATGCTTTTGAGAAGACGCAACGAAGAAAAATAGTAGCAATACCGCCGGGTTTATAAAAATTCATTGCACATTTTTGTGCGGCGTTAATTATAAGAGGCGATATAGTAAGAAGTAAAAGGATGTTGATCAGCCTGAATTTAAAGAGCAGCTATTTTGCATCATGAGGGGTTATACGTTTCAGTATGCCGGATAAAACCACGTTGAGGAGTACAAAACTCACAAAAATTATATAACCCGGTTGTAGAGATGTGTTATTTGTTGTAATAGTGGTGAAGTAACTGGTTTGAATATTCAGGTTGGTAAGCTGGCTTTCCAGGATTCCGTCAAGACCGATATAAGTCATCAGGATGCCTACCACCATTACATCATCCATACACCATTTGCCCGACTCAAAAGCAAAATATCTTACCACTTTGTTTTCTGCAAATTCTTTCGAACTCAATATGTGAACACCTCTCGCAATCAACTTTACAACAGGGAAAATAATAACAAAGACCATAATAAGAATGCCTACAAGCACTGCATCCGGTTTTGGCTGTTTTAATAATACTTCAACGATACTCAATATACTTTTACTCTGAAAAAACAGCACCTGGTTTTCAAAAGCCACTTTTTGACCCATAAGCATAAAATTGAGGGTTTTAATACGTGCATCTACCTCTATAATCGTGGCTGTTAAACCGACCGCTAAAAGCACGAAGGCAAACAACAGTGACATAATGAAAAGTGCGGAATGTAAATGCACACGCTTTCTCAATAACAACCAAATGCCAAGTGCACTCACAACGCAGCCAAGCATGGCAAAAGCATAATTATAGGTAACAGTACGAATAGACGTTAAATGAGCATTTATCTGTTTAGTAAATTCATCCCCATTCAAAACGTGATATTTACTGTACATCTTGTGAGTAATTTCAGCAATAACAGTTGTAGTACTGTCATAAGTCTCTTTTTTAAGTTGATTTATTTGACCCGTGGCAATGTCTTTCAACCTGTTTGTGCTGGCAGGGCTGTTAACCTTGTCTATGATAGTTTTCGCAAATGAAGGCACCTGTGCCTGTATCTGATCTTCATTGACGAATTTTTTAAAAGCAAATTTTTTCAGCTTGCCAGCCAATGTAGTTTGCGGCTTGTTGATCTGTGCAACCGCCTTTGTAATAAGGCCGTGAAGCTGCTGTTCTACCTGAGCCTGCAGCTCTTTCTGCTGTTTGCGTGTCATACTAAAACCCTGCACCTGGCTGTTTACAACCGACACTATCTTGTCGCGCCACTCATCTACCGAAAACAGGCCGAATGTGATATTATTTGCTACACTGTAATCTTCCTTGATCTGCTCCTGCGCGCTGGATAGCGCATGCAAACGGTAACCAAAATAGCCCTCGGCGCCCAGCAGGATACTTAAGCCCAGAATGAGGATGAAATCAGGCAGGCTGAACTTTTGAGACGGAGGGTTTTGTTGATCAGAGGTCAAAGCGTTTGATATTTGAATTATTAGATCTGATTATCGGGGTAATGATGTTAATGCGAATCGTAAGGCGTAATAAATTTTAATATCGTTGAAAGTATAAGTCCATACAATACAAAGCTGATGAAAATGATATAACCCGGTTGTAAGGCAGTATTATTGGACGTAATGATCGCTAAAAAATTACTCTTGATATTCAGATTGGCCAGTTGGCTTTCTAACAGACCGTTAAGGCCAATGTAAACCATTAATATGGCTATCACGATCACGTCGGCCATACTCCATTTACCAGATTGAAATGCAAAGTATTTTACAATTTTATTCTCTGCCAGCTTCCTTCTGCTCAGCAGGTGTACACCTGTAGAACTCAGTTTCATTACCGGGAATAGTATGCTGAACACCAAAATCAAAATTCCGACTAAGATAGAATCTGCCTTTGGTTGTTTTACCAAAACCTCCACCACATCAAGAATGCTTTTACTTTGAAAAAACAATACCTGGTTTTTAAAAACTACATGCTCACCCAGCAGTACAAAGTCGAGTGAGTTTATACGTGCGTCCACCTCTATCATGGATGCAGTTAGCCCTACTGCAAGAAGTATGAAAGCAAACAACAGCGACATAACAAAAAGCGTAGCGTGTAACTCGACCCTTTTTCTAAAAAACCACCATAACATAAGTACTGCTACAATACAGCCCAGCATTGCAAAACAGTAATTGTAGGTACTCGTTCTGATCCTATCTAATGATGTATTGAGCTTGTTGTTTAATTCGCCGGAGGAGGAGAGATGATATTTATGGTACATTACAGTAGCCATCGAGTCATTTGCAGTTATTGTGCTGTCAAAATAGGCAGTCTTTTGCACTGCTGCAAATTTACCCAAGGCCATAGTACTCAACTGCTTTTTATTTGTGGGGTTGTCAACCTTAGCTATAATTGTTTTAGCAAAGCCGGGGACCTGGGCCTTAATTTTATCTGTATTTACAAATGTTTTGATCGCGAATTTTTTTAACTTACCGCTTAAAGAAGTTTGCGGTTTATTAAGCAATCCTTCCGCTTTATTGATAAGTGCCAGTATGACTTGCTCAACCTCCACCTGAAGTTCTTTTTTTTGCTTCGGAGTCATTGTAAAATTGCGAACCTCGTGATTAATAATACCGGTAATCTTATCACGCCACTGGTCAACCGAAAACAGCCCGGATCTAATATTATTAATATTCGAATAGTCTTCTTTCAGTTCTTCCTGCTGATCTGAAAGCTTATGAAGCCGGTAGCCAAAGTATGCTTCGCCACAAAGCAGTATACTTAAGCCTAAAATAAGAATGATATTAGTCATGCCAAATTTTTTGGCCGATCCTGATTTTTCTTCTTTCAAGCTTATTTAATTTAGAATGTATTATATGTAACGAATCACAAGGCCTATTTGGTCTTTCAAAGCTAAATTATTTAAAATAACCCCACATATAATCTTGAAGCATGCTTGCGCAAGGGGAAGATATTATTACCATACCGGGCACCAAACGCTCACAATAACTGGAAGAAAATATTGCATCAAAAATGTAAAGATTACTGCTGATAACTTATAAAGCATCGAAGCCATGGCTTGGTACAAAATGACGTTTACCTGCATATCGCTTTATTTGTTAATCATCTTTTGAAAGCGATGCAGCAGACACTTCAAGATTACTGTTTTTAAGTTTGTGTGTTTAAATTACTGCATTTGTAGCCTAATATGAAGCTCATATCACAATCAGCTCAATTCGGCTCATTTCGTATCATTTTATGATTATAGCTTACATTCGGCTAATGGAACAAGTACATACATTTCAGATTTCAATAAATTGGAGTTTGATTTCTTTAATAAGTGCTATTGATAGATTTGATGCATCATGGTCTTCAATTGAAAGAAAGGAAGGAAAAACGCTTAAACAACTAAAGTCAATTGCCACCGTAAGAAGTGTAGGAGCTTCTACCAGGATAGAGGGCTCAAAAATGAGCGATGAAGAGGTTGATATTTTACTTAAAAACTTAGATATTACAAAACTGGAAGACAGGGACTCGCAGGAAGTTGTCGGGTACTTTAATGTACTTGATCTTATAACAGAACAATTTGATGAAATTGAGATTAGAGACACGGACATTAAGGGTTTACACAATTTATTAATGAAGCAAAGCAAAAAAGATGAATGGCATAGAGGAAATTTTAAGCAACATGCAAATTCTGTTGAAGCTGTAATGCCTGATGGTTCCCGCCAAATAATATTTAGAACTACAGATCCCGGCTTTGCCACTGAAAAAGGCATGGAAGATTTGATCAACTGGTATCATCATGATGTCTTTACACATGCGTTGGTTAAATGTGCATTATTTGCTTACGAATTTTTAAGTATTCACCCATTTCAAGATGGTAATGGAAGGCTTAGCAGATTGCTTGCTACCCTCCTGTTACTGAAACAGGGTTATACCTGGATACAATATGTAAGCTTTGAACATGAAATAGAAAGCCGAAAAAATGAGTACTATAGCGTATTAAGAAGATGTCAATCACAAAGACCAAATGAGGATGTAACACCTTGGGTAATATTTTTCTTCGATGCGTTACAAAACATACAGGGCCAACTTATTGCCAAACTCAGATTACAAGAGAATACCGGTAAATTATCTCCAAAAGAAAAAAGTATACTACTATTTATAGAGGATCATTCCGGAGCGAAATCCGGAGAGATTTCAAAAAAATTAGACATAGCAATTCCAACAGCAAAAAGGATCTTAGCAAGTCTTGTGGCGAGACAGCTTATAGAAAAACATGGAATAGGGTCAGGGACATATTATACCTTATTGTAGTCTAGCCCTAGGTGCGTATAAAAGGAATGCTGTATTCAAAAATGTTTCATCAGAAGCCCGACTTTAAAGATCAGTTGCCTTTGCCTTGGCGGTTATAAAAGAAATCCCGGAATGACCCAACAGGCATACACCAAACCTCAATCATTAATAATGCATTTCCATTTAATAGCCAGAATCACAGTTGTTATATTCAGTCATATTTTACTAACACCTACCAATATAAATGATTATTCTGCTCAAAGCCCGGAGTTTTTGCAGGATTCGTTTCAATTACCTTACTTCAAAAAAATAAAATAGAAAGTAACCATAATTTTTAAACAAAAAAAGCTGCCCGCAATATGTCGAACAGCTCAAATCAGTATAAAATGTCGGGGCGGCAAGAAAGGAACCTCTTGTTTTAACTTAATTTATCTTAACCTATTTTTGCTTTTATATTATTGTATTTCAATTAATTATACATTATATATTAGATGAGGTTAAAATAACTTGTCCGAAAATAAAGCAAATCTGTCCGAAATATGTCCGAGATTTTGGTGTAGTTTTATCTCATGGGACACATCAATTTTTACCTCGATAAACCATTTAATCCTGAGAGTTCCAGGGAAAAAGTTAATGCTGTTATTAAGGAAAGTAATTTGGCGGGTAAGCAATATCCTAAGTCAATTCTCAACCCAAAGCCTACTTCCATATACCTTTTTTTCAGCCATGAAAAGGGAACGCGTGTTAAAGTCAAAACTTCCTTTAAGGCTTCTGGTGATCAGTGGGATTTTAAGACTGGCAAATACCGATCTGCGATGCGTGGCAGTCTGGAATTAAATAACGAACTGAATGAGCTTGGCCTGAAAGTGCTTAAGGGCTTTAGTAAGTTAAAAGAAGAAAAGATGTTCATTAATGATGAAGACATCAAAATACTTTTACACACCTGCACCGTTGGAGAAAAGATTATATCCAATGCAATAATCGAAAATGCCTCTTCTAAATTCCTGGAAAGAAAAACTGGTATTCTCGCGGAAGGCACTCTAAAAGAATATAAGACCGTTTTTAAAAGTCTGAAAGATTTCCAGGCTCACAAAAAAATCGTTTTATCATTTAACGATTTTAACCAGTCTTTCTTTAATGAATATGAACGTTTCCTGGTGGACAAGAAAAATCCTTACAAAAAAGATAGAGGTTTGCTGAATGATACCATCTTTAAATATTCCTCCACGCTGAAATCATTCCTTGAATGGTGCTTTGATGAAGGACTGATTAAATCCCGCGATGCATTTTCGCGGGCGAAAACAAAAATTAAGAAGAAAGCCAGGAATGAAATAGTAGCCCTAACCGAACCCGAGTTATTCAGTATAGTGAACTACGATTTTAAAGGTAACACCCGGCTGGAACGTGTGCGTGATCTTTTTTGCCTGGGATGTTTTACCGGTCAGCGCTTTTCGGATATCATGCGATTTGATAAACAGGATTTCACCGGCACTAAATGGAGCTTCATTGCATTCAAGGGTAAGAAAAGAGTGACGATACCATTTAATGGTTATATCGCAAATGC
>CAXSIE010000226.1:0-2394 GCA_964237295.1 uncultured Flavihumibacter sp.
ATAAATTAAATTTAAATGTAATTTATTATTTAATAAAAATAATTACAAAATACCTTGATACTTACCATTGCACAAACACTTGAAGACGCTTTTAAAAATTCAGTCTTACCATAACTGTATGGGCTCAATTATAACCGTTAAACACGCTTACGCATTCAGGAATGGAACCTCCTTGATTTACATATCACCTTTCAAAGCTTTTAAGAATTCATCTGATCGCCGTGCAGACACTATAACCTGTGATTGATCGGACAGTGTTAAGGTATTTTCTTTTCTGTTGTAACTTTTTATATGATTCATGTTAACCAGATTCGATTGATGCACCCTGCAGAAATCATATTTACTCAGCATGTCATCATAATAACTTAATGTTTTCGCAACTTTCAAAGGCGATACCCTATGCTGTAAATAAATATTAGAGTAATTGCTTGCAGCCTCACATCTTATAATATCACTTATCTGTATACATGCATAACCGTCTACTGATGGCACAAGCATTCTTTTGTTGATGTTACCATGATTTAAATTAAAGGAAAGCGTTTCAATTTTTTTATTCAAATCTTCCTTTGAAATTTTATCTTTTAATCGTTCTATCGCCTCTTTCAGCCTGATTGATTCAATCGGTTTTAATAAAAAATGTATCGCACTGAAATTAAAAGCTTCAGGTGCATACTTACTATGAGCTGTAGTAAAAATAACTTCAAAATTAATTTCAGAAAACCGGGACAGCAAATCAAAACCTGATTTATCATCAATTTCTACGTCAAGGAATACGAGCTGCGGATGGCACTTGCGGATGATAGCTTCACCTTCATCAACGCTTTGAGCGCTTTCCAATAAATGAATGCTTTGTTTACAATGTACGGCAACCATATGCGTAAGCGTTTCAATACAATGTTTTTCGTCGTCAATTATAACTGCGGTAATCATTTTTATTATTTTAAAATTTTGTTTCAAAAGGTATGGTTATTTCCGCCCGGGTACCCTGGTCAATATTTTTCAGCGCTACCCTACCCTTCGATTGATTTTGGTTATTGATGATATCAATTCTGGCTATTGTTAATTTAAGGCCTAAGGACTTCGTTTCCCCTGAAAGTATATTTTCTACAGATACTGGTGGTGGTAAGCCGGAACCATTGTCTTCCACCGAACACCTGAGCATGGCACCTTCTTTCTGTATATGCAACATTATTTTGCCACCGGTTTGTTTCTTTGCGAAACCATGCTCAATACAATTTTCCAGAAAAGGCTGCAATAATAGAGGCGGGAAAAGGGTGTTTTCAATATCGATATCTTTTTCAACATTTATTTCGTATGAAAATTTATGCTGCAGGCGCAATGCCTGAAGGTCTAAATAAAGGGCCAGCGTTTCCAGTTCGTTTTCCAGTGTTACTTTTTTTTTCTCGCTGTTTACAAGAATGCGACGCATAAGGCTTGCGAATTTGGTAAGGAAGTCCGTAGCTGTCTCCGCCTGGTTTGCATTAATATAAGCATTGATAGAGTTGAGCGAATTAAAAAGAAAATGCGGGTTCATTTGCGAACGCAACGCTTTCATTTCCGTATCTTTTATCTGCATCTGCATCTCAGCATCGTGTTGCTTTGCTTTGGCATCTCTTTTTCTTTTGTAGGCGATAAATACAGCTATAGCCGACAATAACAAAATGGCCGTTCCTACTATAATGCCATTACGTATTGTTTGCTGCTGCCGGATTTCAGCTACCGCCATCAGTTGCTTTTTATCATTTTCCGCTTTTACCGAGTCTTGTTCTTTATCAAACTGGTACTGCATTTCAAGACGGGTGATCTGTTGCTTTTTGTTATCGTTTAATACACTGTCTTTAAAAACAAGGGATTGCTTAAGTGCATTGTAAGCTTTAGCATAATTGCCCTGGGCCACGTAGGTTTCACTCATATCAGACAACACTATTTCTTCTTTCTCTTTGGCCCCGATTTCCCTGGCTATCTGAAGGCTTTTGTTTTGATAATCTATTACAGCTGAATACCTGTCTGATGGCTTAACATGTTGTTCTTTCAAGAGAGAGGCAGGGCAATTCATAAATAACCTCGAGAGTTCATCGTAAGATGCGGCAAGGTTGATCCTATCGCCAAGTGGAATAAATAAATCAATGCTTCTTTTAAGATAATCGAATGCTTTGTTATAATTATTCAAAGCATGGTACGCACTTCCAACCAATTGCAGCAGTACTGACTGTACATTTTTGAAATGGCATTTATCAGCAATATCGAGCCCAGTCAAATAATTATCAATTGCCTTTTGCGGCTCATTCAAATAATAATAAGCCTGACCAACAAAGGCATATGAATCACTCACGATTAAATTATCTCCTGCTTTTTTACTTATAGCCAAAGCCTTCTGGCCGTAGATCAAAGCTT
>CAXSIE010000226.1:2404-5641 GCA_964237295.1 uncultured Flavihumibacter sp.
CTTCCCCATAATTTTTCAATCCCCTGTACACTTCACTCAGGTTACCATATGCCCTGGCAAGGTCAAGAGGCATATTGTATTTTTCATAAATGTGCATGGCTTTCTGGTGATTTTGCAGCGAGCTGTCGAAAGCGGAAATACCTTCATAAGTCAATCCCAGATTGCTATAAACCATAGCCAGCTTTAATTCGTCATGCAGATTTTTAAAAATAATTTCCGCTTCTTTCTCGTAATAAATACTTTGTAAAAAAAGAGATTTATAAAAATAGATAATACCTAAGTTGATTTCTACTCTTCCCAATCCGGTTTGGTTTTGAGTGCTTTTAAAAATAGGCAGTGCACTATTATACATATACAGCGCTGAATCATAAAGTCCGGTAATGATAAAATTGCCTCCTTTAGCAAAATAAGCCTCGGCCAGTAACGGCTTAGAGCCCAATTTCACGGCGAGGGCGATATTGGTATCAGCCAATGCAAGGCCTTTGGAGGGATCAACGCTTCTGTAAGCAAAAGACAGCTTGTTTGACCGGCTTAACCAGAGCGTATCTTGTTGCGGATGATTTTTCATTTCATTGAGCAGAGAATCTACATTTTTCTGTTGTGCCATGCAAGTAAAAGAAAAATAAATCATTGGAAGCAAGAGGATTTTTTTCATAAACAGATGATGGCTTAATGTAGTTAATATACAAAATAGGGCTTTGCATACAGTTATTTTCTTACGGATACTAACAAATCTGTGCAGATAATCATAAATATGCCCGCTTGGTAAATTGCTGTACTATGTGATTTTTCCCTGCATAATTTACAGGCACTAAAAGGACATTGGGAGAATGTTATCAACCGGTACGCACATGACTACAAAGTTTCATTAATCAGGAAGAATAAGCAATATTTTTTTTGAAGCGGCATATAAATGTGTTCATTTAAATTATCGGCTGCTAAACAGGTGAGCCAGGGCAACGATCAGACAGGCTATAAAAAGATAACGGCAAATGGCCCTATCAACAATGTAGTGTATGACTGATAGTCTTTCTGCCGGCCTTTTTAGAACATCATTAATCAGTAAACAAAAAAAATAATAAAATGAAAAAGTATTTAGTTGTTTTGTTAGCCGCGTTTGGTTTTCACAGTGTTCTGTTTGCTAAAATTATTACGGTAAGCAATAACCCAAACAGTCCGGGTCAGTATAGAAGGCTTGATACCGCAATAATGGCTGCCGCGGCGGGTGATGTATTGCTGGTAAGCGGATCAACTATCGACTATGCAGCGGCGGCTGGCGGCACTATCGTTATCAATAGGCCCTTAACCATTTATGGTGCGGGATATGATCCGCGGACGGATCAGCCACTTGTATCCATGATAAGTACCATTCATATCACTGCAGCCGGTACGGGCACGACAATCTCCGGTTTTTTAATTTCAAATCAGATCTATGAAGACCCCGGCACTAATTATATTACCATTTCCAGGTGCAAAATTGCGTCTATGTGGAACAGCAGTTCTTATACCTATGGCATCAATGGCAGCAATTATCTTATAAAAGAGAATATTATCGGAGTAATTGCCATTGGTGTTTATACAATGACGACTGCCATAGGCCACATCATCATTCAAAACAATATCATTACCGGCAGTATAGGCGGTCCGGCCATCGCAACCGATATTGTGATCAACAATAATTATTTCAGTTCGGTCAATGCTTTTGCCGGTGCAGGATATTCAGGCGCATTGTATAATGCCAGCATTAACAATAATATTTTCTATTACAAATCCACATCATCGGCTCCTGCTTCTAATAACAGTGTCGCCGTTAACTGCGTTTTCAACAATAATATTTATTACAACACCACAAGTACCAACCCGCTCAGTATCGGTGTAAATAATAACACCGGTAGTAAAAATACAAGCGTCAACCCCCTTTTTGCAAATATTGATTTAACGTCGACCTCTGTTACCAGGTTGGATAATTTTAACCTTCTCGCCGGTTCTCCGGGTATAAATGCCGGAACGGACGGCAAAAATATCGGGCCTTCAGGAGGCAGTCAGCCTATCCAGTACCCTTACAGCGGAGCACCCGCTATACCGCAAGTATTAACGATGAATATCATAAATTCTGTCATCCCACCCAATGGAACGCTGAATGTGAATTTTACGGCTACTTCGAACAATTAAAGTGTTGCATTATTCCCGCGCAGCCTTACCATTGTTTATGTGTAATCGTTAACCTGTTTGCGGAACAGCGTCTGTTTAAGTAAGCCGCATTGTTGTGTTGTTCTAATCAAAAGCCAATAGTGATGAGAAAGATAATATATAAGTACGTTTTATTCCTTTTTGTATGTTGCTCTGCCATGAGGGCAAACGGGCAGGCAATAGCTGCCGCCGAATACTTTCTGAATACAGATCCCGGCGTGGGTAAAGGAACCGCCATACCTGTTGCTACGGGCACGGCTGTTAATACATCATTCAGTATTGCTGCCGGCAATCTTAGCCAGGGATTTAACCAACTGTTTGTCAGGGTAAGAGATCTCAATAATAGCTGGAGCATCGCCGAACAAAGAACGTATTATATGGATAACGCTTTGTACACAACACTTTCTAACATTAACGCGGCCGAATATTTTTTTGATACCGATCCAGGTACGGGTAATGCAACCGCATTTGCGGTGCAGAACGCCGATTCAATAAACACCATTATCAACATAAACACCGCTACGCTGGGAGCAGGCTTTCATCAATTGTTTATCCGCACAAAAGACCAGCATAATAGCTGGAGCATCGCCGAACAAAGAACGTTTTACATAGATGCCACCCTTGTAAGCGGGCATAAACCAATTGTTGCTGCGGAGTATTTTATTACTACAGACGCGGGTTTAGGAAAGAATATTCCCGTGCCGGTAATAAAGGGAAGTGACTCTGTTAACGTCGCCTATAACTATATTGCTTCCAATCTTGCACTCGGAAAATATACTATGAACCTCCGTGTACAGGATTCATCGGGCAACTGGAGCATTATTGAAACGCGGCCTTTTACGGTTTGCTCCAATTACGGCCCCTTGTCTGATTTTACTTTTGCTGTAAATGATACCAGTGTAAGCTTTGTAAATAATTCAAAATTCGCAACTTCCTCTCATTGGATCTTTGGGAACGGGGATACCAGCAACCTGGTAAACCCGCTTCATTCTTACAAGCGGGGCGTTTATAACGCCTGCCTTATCAGCAAAAACGACTGTGTGCCCA
>CAXSIE010000226.1:5651-8210 GCA_964237295.1 uncultured Flavihumibacter sp.
TGCAAAACAGTTTCAATTATTGGCTTATCAGCAATCAACACCAACCATGGAGGTAATACAGGCCAGGTAAGCGTTAGTATAACAGGAGCCGGTTTTGTGCCGGGCATGCAGCTTTATTTGCTGCAGAATGGCCAGCGGATAAATGGGGATACGTTGCTGGTTCAAAGCCGGGCGTTGATGACCACCACCTTTAACCTGTCTGGTAAACCGGAAGGTGTTTGTGATGTAGTGGCTGTATTCCCCAATGGCATAGCTGATACACTGCGTAAAGGATTTACCATAATGGCAGGCGTACTACCTGATTTGTGGGTTAATATTACCGGTGGCCGGGCTTTACGAATTGGGTTCAATCAGGTATATACAATTACTTATGGTAATAGAGGCAATACTGATGCAGCCATTGTTCCTCTTTTGTTAACCGGATTACCAAAGGGAACGGATATTCAAATCCTGAGCCCTGTATTCAGAATTGATTCCATACCTCAGTTTATCAACCTGCACAGTATACTGGATACTATTCATCGAACAGCCGATGATTTGTTACACAACGTGAGCTTTAGACTCCTGTATCTCAGGAATATTGCCGCAGGTTCTTCCAATACTTTGCAGGTTGTTTTTCATATTCCGGTAACAACTTCCTTGCACAGCCAGGGTGATATTAAGGCTGTTTTAGGGCACCCGCAGGGAGTTACTGTAACGAATAGCAATCATAGGATGAATTCCTCATCGGCCACTCAGGAAAATACAGCTGCATCTCTTGATGTAGACCAACTGACCGAATGTATTGGTGACGCAGCAAGCGCAGCGACATCCTTGTTAGGCTTTAATGAGATGCAAAAATGTGTACTGCAAAGTTTAAGCACCATTAAAACTATCGCGACAAAATATTACAATACACCGCCCGTTAATCGTAATTGTGCTCAATGCCAGGAAATACTGGACGGAACTGACTTGATTCTTGGCACATACGAAGCTGCCGAAAATTGCCTTATAGCTTTAACCAAGGCTGTTCTTCCGGAAACTGCCATTTTTACCCTTGTCAAAAAAACCGAAGAAATAATAAGCGGTGAAATTTCAGGAGCGGCAGTGGGAAATAGTTGCGGAAAATCCTTTGTAAATATCTGGCATGTGATATTTGGCAATGCATGGGATCCGAACTCAAAGTATGGCATTGGGGATTTATCAGATAATCACTATACAAGGATTGCCCCTCTTAGCTATGTGATTAATTTTGAAAATGATCCATCTGCTAACCTCAATGCGCAGAATGTTACTATATCTGATACACTCAATCCTCTTTATTATGATTATGCGAGTTTCGGTTTCAACTCGGTTACACTCGGCGATTCGGTTTATTCTTTTATAAATCCGGTTACATCATTTGTTCATGATTTTGATTTTACCAGGTTGTATGGTGTTAAAGCCAGGGTAACCGCCACGTTCAACAAGGTCTCAGGCGTTGCACAGTGGACATTCCTTTCCATCGATCCTGTAACGAATCAACAAACTACCAATGCACTCGCCGGCTTCTTGCCCCCGGACAAGGTATCACCAAAAGGACAGGGATACGTTTCATTTACAGTAAACCCGGCTCCTGGTGTTCAGAATGGCTTTAGCATCTGCAATAAAGCATCTATTATTTTTGATAACAATCCACCTGTTACAACCAACTGCTGGAACAATGTGTTCGATATAACAAAAACTGACAGCCACATCTCACCTTTGCCTTTAACATCTTCAAAGGATACATTTTCTGTAAGCTGGAGCGGAACAGATAATTTGAGCGGCGTAGCAACTTACAGTGTGTATGTTTCAGTGAATGACAGCGCCTTTGTGCCCTGGCTGACCGATATCACGGCACTCAGCGATTCTTTCCCTGGTATCTCCGGCAACAAATATGCATTTTACAGTATAGCAACCGATAACGCTGGCAATATTGAAGCGCTGAAAACAAACGGTGAAGCTGTTACCATTGTTAAAGCTGTTGTATTACCTGTAAGCCTTGTAAATTTTAGCTTGAAATGTGGAGGCAATAAAACGCAGTTAAGCTGGCAGACATTGGATGAAACAAATAGCAGCCGCTTTGAAATACAAAAAAGTTACGATGGGTTAAACTGGAATACAATCGGACAGGTGAATGCTGCAGGATTTAGTACTACCATAAAGAATTACTGGTTTACAGATGACATCGGAAGCGGCCAATCGTTTTACCGGTTGCAGGAAACAGATAACGATGGAAGGTCAAATTATTCACCCGTATTAAAAAATAACTGCAGTATAACGGGGATGCAGATCCAGGTATATCCGGTTCCTTCAAATAACGTATTGAATATTGTTATACAAACCGGCAAAAACGAAAATGTAAGTATTTCAATTGTTGATGCCTATGGAAGGAGCGTGAGAAAGCTTAACAAAATGGTTACAAATGGCAGGAATAATATTGTGATTGATGTTACAGGATTGTCTTCCGGCCAGTACTATGTACAAGTAAAAGGAACGGAAGAATTCAATCCGCAAAAGATTACAACAACTTCCTCATCAGAGAGTGAAATGGGACGA
>CAXSIE010000227.1:0-3864 GCA_964237295.1 uncultured Flavihumibacter sp.
TAAAGTGTATGTTTATTTTCCAAAACTGCAGAAGGCATCTTCTAAAACAACTGTTGTAGTTTATAATGGTAGTGCTCATAATGATTTGCAGATTAAGGAAACTGATATAAGAGTAGAAGGACAAACCGCAGGGGAATGGGTTTCATTGGGCAGTTATTTGTTACCTGCCGGTAAGAAAAGCTATATTAAAATATCTAATAAGGAGGCTGACGGCACTGTTGTAGCTGATGCTGTTCTGGTGGTGCCGGAGTTCAAATGATCATTGTTTTCTTATCTGCATTCTTACTGCAAGGCATATCAAATCCATAAAGGGCACAAAGAAATCTTGTAATTGAAAAGCTTATTGTGTCCTTCGTGGATATACTTTATGTCTGTGGTTAAATACTCATTTATGCCGTGCCTCGCCATGATGTTTGAATTCAATACATCAAGGATGCTGTGGTTAATTTTTCTTATCAGACAATGCAACGATGTCCCTGACTTCAAGCACCTGCTTTTCATAACCTATAATAACGGTGTTGATCATAGCAATACCTACTTGCTTCAAAGTACATACATATTTTGAAAAGATTGTTTTCCATAAAGGGTAAAGCCATGAAAAAGCATGATACAATTTCAGCGTATTTTTCAATCCCTTAGTAGGATTGATATAACCCGGCCGGAACATGTAAGCCTTTTTGAAAGGCAGCTTCATTAAATCATTTTCTGTTTTACCTTTTACTCTTGCCCACATACTTCTTCCTTTTTCCGAGCTGTCAGTGCCACTTCCGGAAACATAACAGAAAGTGATCGCATTATTGATTTTTGACAATGTTTCTGCAACATGCATGGTGAGCTCGTATGTAAGATGAAAGTATTCACTTTCTTTTTTACCAACTGAAGTCACACCCAGGCAAAAGAAGCATGCATTGTAATTACTTAAAGATGCTTCAATAGGAGAGAGGTCAAAAAAATTACTATGAATTATTTCCGTAAGCTTAGGGTGCGTAACACCGCCGGACTTCCTGGTGATAACTAAAACAGCCTCAACATCGGGATGCATCAGGCATTCATGAAGAACTCCTTCACCCACCATACCGGTAACACCGGTAATAATAGCTCGTGCTTTCATTTATAAGTTAGTGTTATGTTAAGTATGAAATTACGTATAATGCTATTAACTGTCAGGTATTGGCAGTTAACAGATCAATGAGTGCAATGTTTCTTCCTTACAGCTAATTGTTACCGTTGATAGCAAATACATCAATACAATTAACATTAACAGGCAAAAAATTCTTTTATTCTTGTTGCTGACGTTCTTTAGCTGATTACTAACAGCTTGCTTCATACGACTTAATCGCTTCGATAATAAACATATCAGCGATTTTTTTAATTGATTCGCATCATCTTTCTTTCAAAAGCGATACCGCGTGAATGCCTGTAAAATAGTGTTTAACATTGTATATCTGTTTAATAACCCAAAAACAACCGTGTGTTTTAAATTTAACATAGTTATTACCGTAAGGTTAACAAAAAGATTTGTGAAGATTCTTGTATATTTGCAGCCTATACCACTATTGATTTGATTCTCCCTGTTATACACCACTATAAGCCTGCGTTATTTTTTATTACCCAATCGAAAACTTTCTAACAAAGCAAGTCGTATATATCTACTTGAAGGTATTATTATACTATGTACTGGTAGTTTATAACGGTTATGTCTTATAAAAGGTTTTATGCTGAAAAACAATAAGTGGTATAAAATCTGTTATATAACCATTCAAGGCAGATAGATAGTTACGATTAGCTAACACTGGTAATTGTATTACGCTGTAGCGTTGCGAATATTAATTATTGAAGTGTAATAAGGTATTGTAATGCCATTAAATTATATAAATAAATCAAGTATGAAAACAAAATTAAGTATCGCACTTATTTTAATGGTAATAACCATAGGAGCCTGTAAGAAAGATGCTAAATTGGATCCTAAGAAAGAGGCAGCTAATTTAATAGTAGAAACAGTTGAGCCTCCTTTAGTACCTAAATCAACTCCAATTAATAATGCTGTTCCAGGCTACTGGGTTGCGTTGCCAACATTATATGATTCTACTTCCAAATATTATCCTCTTTTGGTTTCATTACATGGAGGTGGGCAGATAGGCAATGGAACAACTGATCTGCCATTGATTTTGAATGAAGGTGTTCCCAAATTGGTATCTGAAGGTAAGTTTCCGCCGAGTTTTACTGTTAAAGGTCAGAACTTTTCTTTTGTTATCGTTGCACCGCAGTTTAATACTTATTCATATGCTCCCGACATTAACGCTGTTATAGAATTTGCAAAAAAGAAATACAGGATCGATGCTTCCCGTGTTTATATGACCGGAATTAGTATGGGTGCTACCGAGATATGGAATTTTGCGGTTAACTATCCGAAATCTGTAACTGCCATGAGCTTAATGTCTGGTGTACCTACAGCCACCAATGCCTTTGCAACCAGGGTTGCAGCTTCCGGAGTTCCATTGTGGGCCTTCCATAATGATAAAGATGATATATTCAGTGTGGATACGGTTAAATTGCTGGTGAACCGTATTGACGCATTAAAGCCTGCTGTTCCGCCTGTCTTAACTGTTGGTTCCGGTGGCCATGATTCCTGGACTAAAGCAACTAATCCTGAATATAAAGAAAATAATATGAATATTTACGAGTGGATGCTTCAGTATAAAAGATAACGCATCGCGGACCAATACATGTAGCTTCGGATAAAAAGCTTTAAATCAAGAAGGCACAAATGAACATAAAGATGTTGTGTTCATTTGTGCTTATTGATTTAAAGCTTTTTGCTTCCATTATAAATATCCAAACTTAATAGCAGGTAGAATTGTTATCCGCTGATGGGAATAAGAAATATAAAACTAAGCGTCCTTGACCAGTCCATCGTGCGTAAAGCCGGCAGCGCATCTCAGGCAATAGCTGAAACGATAGAAATAGCTAAACTTACAGATGAATTGGGCTATTCAAGATTTTGGGTGTCCGAACATCATAACAGCACCATGATCGCAGGATCGGTTCCTGAATTGCTTATGGTAAAACTAGCAGATGAAACCAACCGAATCCGTATTGGTTCAGGCGGAATTATGCTACCCAACCATAGCGCCTTGAAAATTGCGGAGAGTTTCAGGATGCTGGAGACTTTGTTTCCCGGCCGAATAGATCTTGGTATGGGCCGTGCACCTGGCAGCGACCGCATCACAGCATCCCTTCTCAATCCGTCTAACACCTTCAGCGAAGAAAGTTACCTGCAACAACTCGAACATCTGCAGGCTTTTTTTAAAGACGAAGCAGGAACACAATACGGACCGATTCTGGCAGTTCCTCAATCTGCTACCCTTCCACTGCAATGGATTCTTAGCTCAAGTGGTGGAAGCAGTTTGATCGCGGCACGTTTTGGATTAGGACTGGCAGTTGCAAAATTCATCAACGGATATGCCGCACCGGATATGGTTGATGCTTACCGGAAGCATTTTCAACCATCTGCGACTTTTACTGAACCGCATGCCCTGCTTGCCATTCAGGTGTTGTGTGCCGATACAGAAGAAAAGGCAGGCAAAATGCGCAAGGCGGCTGACTATGTTTTGCTTCAATTTGAAAAGGGGCATTTTGAACCCATCGGTGGTTATGAAGAAATAAAAGATTATACATTTTCACCTATGGAGCTAGAGCGTATCAGGATCAATAGCGGCCGGATCGTATCCGGAACACCGGAGAGCGTTAAAAAGCAACTTACAAAACTTGCCAGTGATTTTAACATTGACGAAATTATTGTTTCCTGCATGGCATTTTCTCATGAAGAAAGGAAACGTTCTTTTCAATTGCTTGCCGAAGCGT
>CAXSIE010000227.1:3874-5089 GCA_964237295.1 uncultured Flavihumibacter sp.
AATGTTGAACAACTGACAGCCTAAGCATAATAGCTGATTACTGACAGCGCTGAATTCTTCTTATATTTAGCGCCAAAATAACTTCTATGATCCCAACAAAAGGCTATGCGGCTCAGGCGGCTACAACACCGCTGTCACCATTCGATTTTGAAAGAAGAGATGTAGGTCCTCAAGATGTTCGTATCGAAATCCTGTATTGCGGCGTTTGTCATTCGGATATTCATACGGCACGCAGTGAATGGCCTGGAACGGTTTATCCGGTTGTGCCAGGACATGAAATCATCGGCCGTGTTACCGATGTAGGCGAACATGTTACCAATTTTAAAATCGGTGAGCTTGCCGGCGTAGGGTGTTTGGTTGATTCCTGTCGCGAATGTGAAAATTGTAAAAAGGGATTGGAACAATATTGTAAGAAAGGTGCTGTCGGAACTTATAACGGCCCTGAGAAAGGCACTGGTAAAATGACCTATGGCGGTTACTCAAAACAGATCGTGGTACATAAAGATTTTGTACTGCATATCTCCGATAAATTGCCTTTGGAAACGGTGGCGCCACTGCTCTGCGCCGGCATTACCACTTATTCTCCTTTGCGTCACTGGAAGGTTGGTGAAGGACATAAAGTAGCTGTGGTAGGTCTGGGCGGACTTGGACATATGGCCGTAAAATTTGCAGTTTCTTTTGGAGCTGAAGTAACTATGCTGAGCACTTCACCCGATAAGGAAAAAGATGCGCGGCGTTTGGGTGCCCATAAATTTGCCGTTACTAAAGATGAGAACCAGGTTAAGGAACTGGCCGGTTACTTTGACTTTATCGTAGACACCGTTTCCGCAAAGCATGACTATACTATGTATCTTGGCCTTTTAAACACTGATGGTGTAATGATCTGCGTAGGGGCTCCTCCAACGCCGGCTGAAGTACAGGTATTTAGTCTGTTGATGAACCGCCGCAGTCTGGCTGGTTCAGGAATAGGTGGGTTACCTGAAACTCAGGAAATGCTTGACTATTGCGCCGAACATGGCATTACCTGCGATGTTGAGATTATTAAGATGGATTACATCAACGAAGCTTATGAGCGTGTTATGAAGAGTGATGTGCGTTACAGGTTTGTGATCGATATGACATCTTTGTGAAGATAATGGAGAAGAATGTATCTAGGATCTTGATGGTAATGATCAGGTTGATTAATGTGAAGTTGCCTTGCAACGCTATTAGGTT
>CAXSIE010000227.1:5099-6105 GCA_964237295.1 uncultured Flavihumibacter sp.
TAGGTTGATGGACTATGGTATCTTTATCTTACTGATTGTTATGAACGACTTATGAGTGTTTATCGCCCTGCACTTCATTTAGAATTGGGGTAAATACAAAGTTTTCATAGTTTTGCGTCCCTAATGAATAATTTGGTTCGGTAGCTCAGTTGGATAGAGCAACAGCCTTCTAAGCTGTGGGTCATTGGTTCGAATCCAATCCGGATCGCGAAAGGCGCATTCAAAATGCGCCGTTTTTGTGTAAAACCCGCTCTGGGTTTGGGTTTAGAGAAAATAAGCGTTTTAAATCAAATCAAATCAAATCAATTGAACTGGGGGCTTTCAAGGGGGCCTTTAAGGGGGCCTATATTTGTAGGCCCCCTCGAAAACTTAGCATGCTTTGACGGTGGTGTTGAAAGAGCAATTTTTAAAACTTTAAAAATGTGATCTATGCACGTAAAGCAAAAATTCTCAATCCTTTTCTATTTAAAAAGAAAAAAAATTAACAAGGAGGGTTTTATCCCGGTGTATGTACGGGTAACCATTGATGGACTTAAAGATGAGATAGCTATGGGTTTCAATGTTTTAAGCGATGACTGGAGCAATGATACCAAACTGGTTAAATCGGCTGATTCGCGCTATAAAATGCTTAATAAAAAAATCGGCCAAACCAAAGCTGACATTGAAAGACATTTTGATTTGGTGCAGGCTAAACACGAAGTTGCCACTCCCCAAATGGTATTAAAGTCCTACAAAACTCCCTTAAAAGGGGAACGTATCCGGCAAGAAAAATGGACAATCTTGTTTTAAGTGAAGAAATTGATACTTGTATTAGCAACTTCCTTTCTTTTAATGAAAAATACAATTTGGCTTACAAAGACGGTCGCATTCCGGTTTTAGTGAAACAGCAAACCTTGGAATTACAAAAAAAGGAGATAAGTCAAGCGATAGAAAGGATAACAAAAAAAGCCTGTTTGATTTTTGACAACAAAGAAAACACAAAAACCATAATGATGGCTGTGGATGA
>CAXSIE010000227.1:6115-6682 GCA_964237295.1 uncultured Flavihumibacter sp.
ACCTGCTCAATTTTTTAGAACTTTCAGCTGCCGGCCACCGAATGTAAGCAGCATGATTCTCTACCGGTTGCTTTTCAATCTGAAACTCAGCTCCAAGAAAAGCAGAGCCTAACTCCGCCACAAGTTCTTCTTTCCCATATTTATCATTACCGAACCTGTTATTAATATCCCTTTTCAGCCGTGTATCAAAGCCGGTCCAGTGACAACTTTCATGAAATGAAACAAGGTGGAGTAATAAGCATCAACAGCAGAGCAATCCTTTTGATCGAAAAAGCTCGACAGAGCTATGTTCGTATCATCATATGGTACTTTCTTCTTTTTTACCGATATATTATTCAATCTTTTCAATGTTTCCGTTAACATTCCTTATTTCAACAATACTTAACAAATATGTTTTGTAGATTGGTTCATTGTCCTTCCCTAAGATGGGTCAGGCTCATGCCGGTAATGTTGACCACCTTAATTCAAGATGTCATTCCGGCGATATTGACTACTCACAAAATGGGTAAGATGTAATTCCCGCTATGCTGACCACCTATTCTAAAAGGCTTTCATTTTTTTAAAATT
>CAXSIE010000227.1:6692-8205 GCA_964237295.1 uncultured Flavihumibacter sp.
TAGGCAGAATTTGTTTCATTGAATTATTATCAAAGCATCTTTTAAGATAACTAATTATATTTGTACTAGCTCTTACTCTATTGCGTTTGATGAATAATTTGAAGATACCTTAAAGAGACCTATGCTAGAAATATAATTGTAAAAAGTTGATTATCGCCCATATACTTTAAGGTAATTGGGGAGTCGCCAGCTCCACCTCTTCGGTTATCAAATCTCATTAAAATGCTATAATCTTATTGATTACTAGCGTTTTTTGTTTTAGGAAGTCTCCAAAAACGATCATTTAAACGCAAATTTCAAGAGACCTAGACGAGACCTATTTAAGAAATGATAAAATTGGTCTCTCTAAGTCTTATAAAGAGCTGGTGGTCAACCTGTTACTTTGATGGATAAGAGATCATAATTGAAATGGTAAAATAACTGCCGTTGCTGATCTGGCTTATTTTAAAAAAAATATCACCGGTGAAATAAAAAACCGGCCGGCATAAAAAGTTAATATCAGCAGGAAAGCTGCAATCATGGAAAAAATTAACAGCCTGGCTTTCTTTTTATCTAATTAGTAAGTAAGCAGGCAAACGAACGGTATAAATATGATGACTGTTTCTTTATAAAGAAGGGTGAGGGCTATTGTCAGAGCTGCAATTATACCGGTTCGTCTGGATCGTCTTTTATCATTTTCGTGTCAGGTCTTCAGTAACAAACATATTACAATGCCGGCAAACATCACATAAACGTGACCTATTATTCCAAATGTTAAGTAAATGATTACGGGGTTAAAATAAAAAAGACTACTGCCAATTAGGGTGGATATTGCATTTTTGGTCGGAAGTAATCTGAGTATGGTGTGGTAGCAACAACCGATCACAACCAGGATGGAACTAACATGGTTGTTATCGTATTGATCCCGGCAAGTTTATAGATAATGGCCTGTGATGAAATCAGAAGTATTCTTCCACTAAAAATATCTCCGGGTTGATATGGGTCATATGTTCCGCGAATCATTTTTGCCGCCAACATTGTATAATGCAAATCATCAGTTCCGTTAAACCCTTTAAAGATAAACCACCGCGTTAAAATATAAACCAGCGTGATCGATAAAAAAATCCAAAGACTTGTATTTCTCAAGGATAATTTCAGTAGTAACTTATTTTTTTAAAGATAGCGTTTAGCAACCAGAAAGAAGATGGACGGAACAGTTCCTAAAAGTTTCATTAACAAAAATTTCACCTATAGGGTATTGACATAGGGAGATTTGAAATCTTATTTTACAGATGTACTATTAGCTCATAATCGTACTAATGAAAATTTAATCATTTTAAAAAACCTTAATTATGAAAGAACTGCTCACGGCAGCAAATGTCAGGCGTAAATTTTCGTTTGAACATTCTATCCATTGATTGAAAGACTTCCAGGAGTTATGCCTGACATGGAAATAACCGACTGGCGTGATATTGTACACGATAATTTCGCGTTAACTCCGGAACAGGAAGCAAGCCTGGAGACCATTCCTAAA
>CAXSIE010000228.1:0-7847 GCA_964237295.1 uncultured Flavihumibacter sp.
GAGGTATTTATATGTTGCAAGAGGAACAGGCTTTCTGTTTATTCCGCTTTTTTTTGATCTTCAATTCAAATGTGGAGTAAGCCATGAATACCTGATAAATGAAGATTATGTTAGAATAATGGAAGATATTCTAAACAGTGCAGCACTGCATGAGTTTGATGAGATAAATTTTAAGCAGCATCTGGCAAATTGTAAAATTATAATGGGAAACAGGATTAAAAATCATATTTTGTACAATGATCTTTTAAACTATTTTAACGATGAACAATTACATCCTTATAAAAACCTGGGCACTTCAAACAAAGCTTTGAACAGAGGTGATACCTTTCTTTTCAGCATGTGCTTTCTTGATTTAAACAAACAACTAACACATCTCGTTTTACAAAACTGGTATGCTTTGGTACCATCCTTTTTATTAATGGATGATGTATCCGATCTGCAGGAAGACAAAAGAAAAAATGAAGAGAATTCGATAGATGATTTTGGACCCGGTAGCATTGGTGTACAAAATGCAATAGAATTTCTCCGTAGCAAATTCAACCAACTAAAAATCTACAATAGCAAACTTGGATTGTATTTTGAAAAATCACTGGAGAAAAAGTTGCTGACACCTTATATGCAATCGTTATTAAATAATGGTTAATTAATAATGGTAAGTTGCTAATTGATAAATTTATAACTGGCTAACTTAAGTTTTATATGTATTATCATTTAACAGCTTACCGTTAATAAATAACCGTTAATCATTAATAATTAATATGGCTCTTGATAAATACAGCATTGCAAAACGTATTGCGCGCGAATTAAAGGATGGCATGTATGTAAACCTGGGAATAGGTATTCCTACGCTGGTGGCTAATTATATACCGCCAGGAACATCTGTAATCCTTCAAAGTGAAAATGGCCTGCTGGGCATGGGTATGTATCCCTCAGCAGAAGAAGCTGATGCTGACCTTATCAACGCGGGAAAAGAAACCGTTACCCTTTTGCCGGGTGGATCATTTTTCGACAGTGCTGAAAGTTTTGGTATGATAAGAGCAGGCAAGGTAGATCTTACCGTATTAGGAGCTATGGAAGTAAGCGAGTCGGGAGACATTGCTAACTGGAAGATTCCGGGGAAAATGGTTAAAGGAATGGGAGGAGCTATGGACCTTGTAGCCAGTGCAAAATATATTATTGTTGCAATGATGCATACCAATCCAAAGGGTGAATCCAAACTGCTTCCGGTATGTAGCTTACCTCTTACCGGTGTTAAGTGTGTTAAGAAAATCGTTACTGATCTGGCAGTATTACAGGTAGTTGCCGGTGGATTTAAATTATTAGAAAAAGCGCCCGGTGTTTCAATTGCTGAAATCAAAGCCAAAACAGCAGGAGCTTTAATTATAGAAGGTGAGGTGGCTGATATTGAGGTATGAGGTAACTTTGTTTAGAAGATAGCTTAGAAAGAAATTTTTACCTCATTTTATTATTTAGTGAACATACTTCCCATTCAATGATTAATATTACATACCTCATTCCTCATACCTAATCAATCAGATTATTCTTAACCGCAAAGAACACCAACCCTGCGGTGTTTTTAGCACCAAAACGTTCCATTAGCCTGTCTTTAATAGCCTCCACCGTTCTTGGACTAACCTCAAGCTTTTGGGCGATTTCCTGGGCAGTAAACTCCATGCAGATATATTTGATAACATCCCTTTCCCGTTCTGTAATGGTAGCCTCATTGTTCAGGTTGGGAATGGAGCGATTTTTCGCATGCGATTTTTTCAATAGTATGCGGTTTACAAAATTGTTGAGGTAATAACCTTTTGTACATACTTCAACTATAGCCTGTTTAATTTCCTGGGGATCCGCACTTTTCAGTAAATATCCGTTTGCACCAATTTCCATCATATGGCTAACAAAGCGTTCATCCTCAAACATTGTTAAAGCAAGGATATAAATAGTAGGGTATGTTTTAGCAATGTATTTAGTGGTTTCAATACCATCTTTAAGCGGCATGCGAAGATCCATAAGTATAACGTCCGGTTGAGAAGCAGTTATTCCGTCAATTAATTCCTGGCCATTATCTGCTTCCTGAACAAACTTGATATTATTATAAGGACGTAAAGAAAGTATAACACCTTTCCTGAAAATTTTATGATCATCAGCAATTGCTACCTTTATAACACCCATAAAAAATAATAAATTGTATGGTAAATATACACATTTACATCTCCACTTTTTCCTGCAAAATGTTTTCTTCTTCTTTGGGAAGTTCGATAGTAATCTTGTAACAATTTTGAGAAAGGTCTTTTTCGAATAGTATTTTTCCAAAAAGCACTTTGAGGCGGCTACTAATATTTTTTAGGCCCAATCCACCCGAGCTTTTTGTTAACCTTTCAAAATCCGGTTGCGTTAAACCATTTCCATCATGATGAATGCGGATAATGAATTTTTCAATGTTTGTATTTTGAGTTACTTGAATAAAACTTGAGCTGCTATGTTTAAGAATATTATTTATTAATTCCTGTATCACTCTGAAAACAATCTGTTCATGATCGGTTTTAATCCGCGTATGATAATCGTGAAAGCTGCAACCGGCATTTATTGTTCCAGCTCCGGAAATTTTATGTAGAAGATCATTGACCGCTGATTCTAGTCCGAAATTTTTTAAAGTCGGAGGCATCAGGCTATGTGAAATATTGCGGATCAGATGAATGGCGTCATCTATAATAGATTTGGCTGCATAAATATGTTGTAACTGCGTTGGTTTTTCGAGTGTTACAAGGTTTTCGTTAAGGTATAAGCGTGCAGTAGCCAGTAAAGGGCCTGCATCATCATGTAAGTCGGCTGCAAGACGTTGGCGTTCCTCATCCTGTAACCTGATTGATGCATTCAGTAATATGGTTTGCTGTTCTTCTTCCATTTTTTGCAAAGTCATTTGATAACGAATAACCTTGCGTTGATGAAAGATTATAAACACAATTAACCCTAAGGTTAAAGAAAGCATTCCGATAGTTCCAAACAATATTATTGATACCACATTAAGAACCGTTTAACGTTAACAATGCAATTTGGTTACCGTTTATAAACATTAAATTTTGAAACTTCATTCGTCTATAGGCGCAGATTCATCTTATTATATTCACCAGACGATGAATCAATTGGCAAAGTTATATGTTTGCTAAAAGCAATTGCAAATAAAATATTTTTAATAATATTAGCTGCATTGTTTATAAACCATAAGGTTTTTGTTTGCGGTGAATCAGACAGTAAAATGCTGGTAGAGATGAAAAGAAACAAGGTTGCTGACATGTAGATGAGAATAGCAATAATGATCCAAAAACTTTTTGAAGTATAGAAGAAATATACTTCAGGATTTTGAAGTTGCTCATAAAAAAACACAATACTGTAAATGATTATTAAAATGGCCTCTAAAGAAGATGATAAATAATCGAAATTATAATTTGTTATGTATTTATGCAAGATACTATAGACAAGTATTACACAAAATACAGGATAAAACCAGATAAGCAGCCTTTTAAAAAGTTTTCTTTTATAACTTAAGTAAATAAAATAACTAAATATCGTGTACTCAACAAGGGTAAAAAATCCGTAAAAATAAGTTCTGTAAACTTTAAGTCTTAAAAGAAGAATATCGGCGGCAAAAGATAATATAACATATATAAAAATTACCCAATATTTTTTATCATTATTCCTTTTAGAAAGTATTAGATAAAAAATAATGAGTAATAAAGTAGAAAGCTGGCTCATCTATAATTGTAAGTAATTCTTCCAAATATAGTACATTGATTTTATTGTTTGATGACAATCATGCTTGTGTAGGAGGCCACCAATCCCAATCAGGTGCTTCGGCAGAACGATCCGCAACAATTCCCTTTTCTTTTACCAACTCACCTGCAGTATTCACTCCTACATATTGAGTAATGAGACTTTCCTGTCCATCAACACCTACATATACCAGTGTTTGCCTACCGGTTTCATTTATAGCGTTATAAAACCTAATGCCCTGGCATTCGGGTTGAGCCAGAATTCTTTCTAAAATATTTCTTCCGATGTAATTATTGGTACTTTGAGTGGGATACGCGTCCTGATAATCTTTTACCATTTTAGCGCCTAATTCGTGGTTAATTTCTTCACCAACTATTTGTAAGTTTTTCTGGGTAATCTGATTTTGTGGCATACTTGGATTTTTTAAGTTTAAGTATTCTGATTTGTTAATACGAAATACCGCCAAAATTTAGAAGTACACAACAGGGTGAAATCCGGCTGATTGATGTTATGATCAGATACAAATTAGGCTGCTAGTGATTTTACGAGAATTAATATCGTACTGGTACGCTAAAAAAATTAGAAAAAATACTTGATTTTTTCAGTATTTTTACTAGTGACAGATGGTAAATTAAATAGATTTTTATATAGGACTGTAGTAAATATAAGAGAAAATTTAATAATACACCATTACTTAAACGTCTTAATAATAGAAATGTTTTACGTAAAAGCAGTGCTTATAAAACCTGCTGAAGAATTAAACAATTAAATTTGCGGTTTTTCGTTAAGGATGACTTATCAATGTATAGTAAATAAACAACTGCAATCTTAGCTCATCATAAAATCCAGAAATAGCTATAAGCAGGTTCTTTTTATTGGCGTTATTTGTTAGCTATAACAGAATTATTATCTTCTTTCCTGAAAATAATAAAATTGTAGTGGGAGCCTATTGTATTGATCAACAATACGCCATCTTAAACAGGAGATTTAATATGTAAATGCAATGATTATATTGCTAAGCGAAAAATTTAAATCAATATTAATTTCTGCCCCAGCCAATTTCTTACAAAAACTTAAAACACCTGATCAAATCAACCTTTATGAGTGATGAAGTAATCATAAAAATTGCTATAGCCGATGATCATAAAATTTTTCGTGACGGTATCAAAATGGCGTTGAAAGAAAAACTGTATATTAACATATTATGGGAAGCAGAAGATGGTAAAGATCTTATGGAAAAGATATTGTTGGAATGCCCTGATGTGTTACTAATGGATATAAGAATGCCTGAAGTTGACGGAATAAATGCGATCCCCATACTTAGAAAAGGATATGAGCAGTTAAAAATCATCGTTCTAACTATGTATGATGATCAGGAAATGGTTACTAAGATGATGGAAATGGGAGCTAATGCCTATCTTACAAAAACTTCCGACCCGGAAGAAATTTATCAGGCGATATTATCGTGTATGAATAACGATTTTTACTTCAATGATCTGGTAAATAAAGCTGTTCTGGCAAAATTGCAAAACAAAAGGGCCGTACGCCAGTTTTATCCCAATCCTGTGAAATTTTCAGAGAAGGAAGTTAAAATTTTGCGCCTTTTAGCAGATGATAAAACCACCGATGAAATCTCCAAACAGGTTTTTTTAAGCCCTCGCACAATAGAAACCATCAGGCAGAACATGAAGTCTAAAGTAGGGGTTAAAACAATTGCCGGCCTGATTATGTACGGTATGAGAAACAGGCTCATTGATTAGATCACTGACTGACTATCTAGCTAAAAATTCACAATGCCATTTTTTATAGCATACATTGCCAAACCCACCCGGCTTTTTACCTGTAGTTTTTCAAATAGCGAATCCCGGTAATTATCAATAGTTCTGGGACTGATATACATTTGTTTGGCAATTTCTTTATAAGTCATTTCAGAACATGAAAATTTCAAAAAGGTTATTTCATTCTCAGTTAATGAAACCGAATAAGTTGTAAAGTTGCGCCCGGGATTACGAAACACATTAGCCAGCTTGCCGGAGGAGTTTTGCGAATAGTAATAACCTGTTTCAATAACCGATTCTATGGCAAACTTCAATTCTTTAGGATGGGTATCCTTTTTTAAAAATGCTTTAACCCCTGATTGCAATAAACGAATTAAAGCAATTTCAGAATCAAACATTGTTAGTATGATAATGTTTATTTCAGGGTGGTTGTTTTTAATCCATTGAGCGGTATCATATCCATCCATTACAGGCATATTAATATCAAGAACTATCAGATCAGGCAGGGATGAATGCTGAATTTGTTCAATGAAATCTTTTCCGTTATCACTCCTTAGTATTACTTTGCAGTTTTCAAAATTACTGATTACACCTGCAAGGGCATCGCGCAGTAAAATATGATCATCCACTAAAGCTATTTTTAATATAGGGTTTTCTGTCATAAAGGCTTGCTTAATAAGGAGTAGTTATGTTAATGGTAGTTCCTTCACCCGGACTGCTTAAAATTTCAGGTGATGCATTTATAAGGGAGCTTCGCTTAATGATATTTTTTAATCCGGATGAATACAGGTTTTCATTACATAGTGAATTTTCAACCTGAAAGCCTATACCATTGTCATGGATGGATAACAATAACTTTTCTTCATCATACTGAAGGTTTATATGAATGATAGTTGCTTTAGAATGTTTAACTATATTATTTAGAGACTCCTGCATAATCCTGAAAAGAACAATTTCTTTCAGATCTTCCAGGTAGCAGGTTCTTCCTGTAATTATAAAATTTACAATAAACTGCCCGGATTTTTTAAGCTGTTCAATTTGTTGTTGCACCGTTTTTATAAGGCCATAACTTTTAATATTTTCCGTATTCAGGCTTTTTGAAATATTTCGGATTTCATCCAGCGAACGGGCTATCAGTGAAGTAGCTGCATTTAATTTTTCAATTGCATCATCAGGCAATAATATATTTAAGGTGGTTAAATGTAATTTAGCCAACGAAAGAAAATGGCCTACATTATCATGTAGTTCCAGAGATATATGCTGAAAAGTTTCTTCCTGTATTTCAAGCTGGGTCTTAAAAAGTTCTTTCTCAAAATTTGATCTAATGATATCAACTTCTTTTAAAAATCCGTGTTGTTGCCTTTTATTAAAGAAGAGCATTGTTACGATGAAGCTCATAAGAATAAAGAAAAGGAAGGTTGAGGAAACGATCAATAATATTAATTCTTTTTGGCTTTGCATACTATTTATTAATAAAATACACCTGGGGTTAAGTAATCATGCTTGTAAGCATTTGCTATCAGCTATCAGCTACCAGGAGGAAACACTGCACTAATTGATCGCCTGACTGCTAATAGCAATTTATACGAAAAGGTGTTTTAATAAGAACTAAATTCGTTCTTTGCTTTTTAATAAATTTTGATATTTATTAAATAAATTAACGTTAATAAATCGTAGATGAGTCTGGCGGGATCCTTATGCTTTCAGCAGCTCTGTATTAATATAAGGATTAGCATTGATAAGTGCGGTAGAGATGAATTTACGGTAACAGTGCGAATACAATAAAAACTGATGGTTTAAACTATAAGCTGACTGCCAATGGCTGACTGAGACACCAACATGATCTTACCTTCCGAACGTGTAATTATATTCAACCTTTCCTAATAATTCCTTCTTCTTATTGTAACAGAACTCAATTAGTTTTAAACCGTTCTCATCATATTTATAGTAATACTTTTGGTAATCCGAGCTGCCTTCAGGTATAATGGTCATGGTTGATAATTCATTATCGTCTTCATATTCAAACATATAATCAGGTAGTAAACGTTTTGCTTTTTCGTTGTATTGAACCACATCCGTGAGGCGGTTACTCTCATCATAGTAATAATAAATTTTCTGATGCCTGGCAGTTTTACCAGAAACATCTTCCTCAACAACATTTCCTTTTTCGTCCGTTTTAAAAGTAACAACAGTAGTATCATTGGCATTCTTTATCCGTATCATTTTTTCAGGGCTGCCTGATGCCGTGTATTGCCAGTTGTGAGTTTCTGTTAAGTTTGAGCTGTTGTCAGTAGC
>CAXSIE010000228.1:7857-8185 GCA_964237295.1 uncultured Flavihumibacter sp.
TGATATAATGTACGGTTATCAAACGTTTATCCGCATTATACGCATAAACCGATGAACTGACGGATTCCTGTGTACTATCTATTGACTTGATCAATAATCCTTCAGGTTTGTAAAAAGCGGTAAAAAAAGATTCGCCTATATCAAGGGTTTTAGTATAGGTGACAACTTCATTTTTAGAGGTATTTACTTTTTGTTCACAAATAAAACCTTCAGTAACAGGCATGCTGCCCTGATAGCTATTAAGGGTTACTTTATTTACTTTACTGCCTTTATAAGCCTGATATGTTTTATTAATTTGTTGAATGGTTATAAGGTCTTTGTAGTAATA
>CAXSIE010000229.1:0-6566 GCA_964237295.1 uncultured Flavihumibacter sp.
TAGAAAAGAATTTGAGTGTTGTACTAACATTATCCCTTCCCACCAGCATATATTTTGAGTTGCCGTATGTTACAGCATGAAAATGCCCTACAATACTGGGACTGGCATCTGTCCAGGTAATGCCATCCGATGAATATTTTACTTTTACCATACCAGTATTACTCGTTGTGCTGCCGCCCACCGCAATAAAACGGTTGTTTAGATAACTAACACCATAATAAGCATAACCGGTTACACTTTCAGCGGATGACCATGAAGTGCCATTTGAGGAATACAGGATCCTGCCATTTAAACCTACTGCAACATATTTACCATTGCCGAATGCAACTGCTCGTAAATTATCAGCGAAGCCTGAGTTGCCTGTTGTCCAGGTCAGGCCATCTGTGGAACTTGCTACAGCACTGAATGTGCTGGCGGCATCAGTATTTCCAACAGCCACGAACTTTCCGCCGCCATAAATTACTCCATTGAGAGGTTTAATAAACGTAGTGAGCGCGGATGACCAGTTGCTCCAATCAGTTGAAGTAAAAATGGATGCCTGGTTGCCGGTAACCTGACCTGCCGCCACGAAACGTCCGGCACCATATGCCACAGCATTGTGCTGCCCACCGGGAAAATTATAATTGACACCATCTGTAGAATAAACAAGACCTTCATTACCCGTCTGGAAATACATTCCATTTAAGTAGGCAACGCTTTGTGTTGTAAGCGTAGCAGTTTGCGGTTGCAGCGTCCAGGTATTGTCGTCGGTAGAAGAGAAAATTGAGCCATAACCAAGAGCAGAGGTGGTACCGAAAATATAAGATTTGGTACCGTCAAAGAGACCATGAAACATCTGATTTGGCGTTGTCATCTGCGCGTTGGTATAAGCACTCCAGGAAGTTGCATTTGTGGAGGTGAAGATATTTGTAGAAATGGTAAAACAAAAATACTTACTGTTTAAAAAGACAATTTTGTTTAGGCCGGCGGTCGTTGAAATCGTAACGCCCGTCCATGTTCCGGAAGCTCCTGTGGTAGAGTAGTAACATTTACTTCCGCCAGCCGCATCTCGCACGCCGATAATAAATTTTCCCTGCGCGTAAATGATATTTTGCATGTAATCACTTGAGCCTGCTCCGGTGCTCGAAGCAGTCCATGTTATTCCATCAGTAGAAGTTAGCACCGTATTATTATTTCCAACAGCAATAAATTTACTGTTCGCATAAATTATATCGCTCAGGCTATTTGTTGTACCGGAATTTTGCAGTGTCCAGTTAGTTCCATCAGATGAAGTAGTGATTTTGCCATCGCTTGCTACAACGGCAAAAATACCGTTGCCAAAAGCTATGCGATTATTGGTCGGCGAAGCTGTTGTGGTGAGTTTCTGCACAGCCCAGGATTTTCCATTGGTTGAACTTAATACGATACTGTAGTATCCCACTGCAACATATACACCATTTCCGTAAGCGACACCGTTGATTTGGGAAGGGGAGGCAAAAGAAGTGGCATAACTGACAGTCACTTGAGCGGAAGCGGAAAAAGAAAAGTGCGCAATCATTAAAAGCGTTATCACTTTTTTTGCTGTATGTGTAAAGTGGTCCAGCATGGAATTGGTTTTTTTGCGCCTTACAACGGCATGCCGGAGAATAAATTGCCCTTAAGAGAAGACAGTATACAAAAAAATCTTTTACTAAGTTATAAATGCAAACACAGGTACGGGCAACTACCTATACCGTTTCCTGAATTAAGTGACAGTAATTGTATATTAACTTTCTTACCTGTTAAAGCATTATAACGGAGGTCCCGTTATATATAACTGAATCCGTGACTTTGTCATCAAGCGTATAAAAAACGTAAAGCTTGCTTCCTTCTTTTACGGACGAAATGTTACATTCCACCTTATATTTAAATTGTGCCGAAAAAGACAAACTGAAACTGATTAAAATAATTATAATGTTTACGGGTTTATTCATGAACAATTGCTGTTTAAACTAGTTCCATATTGTAACCTTTGTAAAACCGCCGAAAATTTTGTCATTTTTCATGAGTTGTCTGTTTAGACTTATGATTTCGTGTCAACCAATTCAAGACGAGAAAGGCTTATAGCTTGCGCCTAACACGTAAGCGATGCACGACATGTCGCAAACAAAAAGAAGATGGTAAACAATTTCTTAAAAAGTTTAATGAGCAAAAATTGTTTTAACTTCAGAAAGCCAAACGTTCGCACTTACGTTGCCACTCCTTGTAAATCAATTGTAAAAAGAAATGTGAATGCGTTTAAATTCTGCTTTTACCGGCCCTTTCACTAACCGGTTGGTGGTGAGGTCGTGCATTACCATCGTGATGCCTGCTATTTTTTTTATCGCCTCGTCTTTTACAGAACATTCCGGCCGCGTTTTACGAGCGAAGCAAGTGAACCTTATTATCCGTCAAATTGGGGATCGGTTGCTGCAACAGGCAGGTGACTCAACCTCACGTGTATTGCCAGTTACCGAGATTAAAGAAGGCACGTTTCTGCTCAGGTTCGAAAATGAATTCGTTTTTAACCACGACTCGCTTATGGTGCTGTCACAGGGCTTGCTTCCCAAAACACAGTTCCCTTCCGGTTACACAGTTACAGTACATGATTGCGTGAAAGGCGACATCGTCTATGGGTTCCAGGTAAATAATACTTCGGCAGACATCCTGGCTTGCAGGGGCAGAAGTCAGCCCCCAGGTTGTTACACAATCGAATTTGCCTTACCGGATTTTTATGAGAACCTAAAACAGCAAAAAGCTCACATGGACCAGTTGACTGAAACAATTAAAGTTGACCCTCAGGAAGTCCATTCAAAACTTGAAGAGTTAAAAACAACAACCATCGACTTTGACATTGACCAAAGGACTGAAGAACTCAAATCAGTTAAAGTTGATCCCCACGAAGTCAATACAAAACCTGAAAAATCAAAAACGACAACCTTCGACTATCCATTAATCAATGTGGTTGGTGGCGGCATGCTGGTGTTATTGGGTGTTACCTTGTTGATTGGGCGTTTTAGGAAAATTTTAAAACCGGTACCCGTGCAGAATCACAACTACGCTATAATAAAAGAGTCCGTTCCGGAATTCGCTGCGCTCGGAAAATTTTTATTTAACGTGAAGGGTCAGCATTTGCTTTTGGGAAGTGAGGTGATTAGTCTTACAGACAAAGAATGCAAGGTTCTTGAATTACTTCACAAATATTTCGGAGAACTGATTCCACGCGAAACGCTGATGCAGGAAGTCTGGATTAACGAAGGGGTCATAACCGGTCGCAGCCTTGATATGTTCATATCAAAGCTTAGAAAAAAATTAAGCGTTGATCCTGATCTTCGCATAACGAATATCCATGGTAAAGGCTACAGGCTGGAGAATATAAATGACTCTATTGCATAGTGATGTCTCTTTTATTGAACGAAATTTTTCAGGTTGTTTTTTTAGAAGCTGTCAAGGCCAACTTCCGACAGTTATTACAGAGTAAGAAACAAGTTTTATTGATAGGACCTGTATTAATTCCGATCATTACCTTTAATCCTTTATGACCCTATGAAATCATCGCTTGAAACGTGGTTATTGTTAATGATAGGGGCCATGGTGAATCCATAGGATACTCGTTATAATGTCTATTCATTAAATGATGCAGACGAAAGGTTTTTCAAAAAGCCAGTGTGCCAGTTCCAACAGTACTGAAATTTATAATTCCTTAAGATTGCGATCAACTGTTTTTTCCAATAGTTTAATATGTTTGCATTTTTTTAACATACTTTGTATCGCTATAAATATATCAGGCACCTTAACACCATAATCAACTAAATGCCAAGCCATGACAAAACAACTGCAGCGAAACTGCTATCTGGGTTTCATTCTTTTGCTCCTACTGGGTATTTCCTTTAGAGGCCAGGCTCAAACAAATGCAACGGTTACAGGAACTGTACGCGATGAAGCCGGCGCCGTGCTGCCTAATGTGACTATTTCCGTCCTTAACGAATCGGATAGTGCTTTGCAAAAGAGTACCATCACCAACGATAGGGGCGTTTTTAGTTTTAACCAACTTATTCCCGGTGCTAATTACCGTTTCACAGTATCCCATGTTGGATATCAGCAGCAGATGATTCGCAATTATAATGTAAAAGCCGGAGCAAATACTGCTATTTTGATATCGCTGGTTGGCTCAGCAAAAAGCGCTATGGACGAGGTTATTGTAGTAGGTTATGGTACGCAAAAAAGAGCAAATGCAACAGGTGCGGTTGATCAGATCACTTCAAAAAACCTTGAAAACCGGCCAATGACCAATCTTACCCAGGGTTTGCAGGGAGAGATTCCGAATTTAAATTTGAAAATGCTGGATGGTAAGCCCACTCAATCGCCCAGTTACAATATCAGGGGAACCACTTCCATTGGCCAGGGAGGCAGCGCGCTCGTTTTGATAGATGGGTTCGAAGGTGATCCAAGCCTGATAAATCCAAACGATATCGAAACTGTTACCGTTCTTAAAGATGCAGCTTCCGCCGCTATTTACGGTGCAAGGGGAGTATTTGGTGTGGTGCTGATCACTACAAAGAAAGGAGTAAAGGGTCGTACCAGTGTAACATATTCAAGCAATTATGCCCTAAAATCCCCCGTCACACGACCGAGTTTTGTGACTGATGGCTATCTCTGGGCAAAAATGTTTTCAGAGGCCTTTGTTAATGGGGACGGTGCGTTCCCTCAGAATGTCAATAAGACGCAGAAATTTTCGCAGGCGTACCTGGACGAATTCAAAAGAAGAGCTGAATCAGGACAGCCTTACAATCAGGTAGAAGTTAATCCGAATACCGGTGAGTACACCTATTATGGCAGCACCGATTTTTACGGTGAATTGTATAAACCCAATACGGCGGCTTTTGAAAACAATGTCTCTGTAAGCGGAGGTAGTGACAAAGCGACGTTTTTGGTTTCAGGGCGATTCCTGAATCAGGATGGATTATTCCGGCATAACACTGATGACTACGGTATGAAAAATATACGGGCAAAGGGCTCAATCGAAGCGTTCCCCTGGTTGACTGTTGAAAACAATACCGACTATTCCAGTATGAACTACCACAACCCTATTAACGTAGGTGAGGGCGGTGGCATCTGGAGAAATATTGCCGATGAGGGACATCCCTCGATGCCTTTGTTTAATCCTGATGGCAGCTTAACTTTTTCCGCCGCTTATAATGTCGGAGATTTTATATATGGAAAAAATGGAATCGATACACGTCGCGAGGTATTTCGAAACATTACCAGTTTAAGAAGCAGATTTTTTAATAATAAATTACGGGTAAATGTTGATTTCACCTTCCGTAATACCGATAATAATGTTGAGCAAAAACGTGTCCAGGTTCCGTATAGTAACTTCAAAGGGGTTACATCTTATGTGGGAACAACCACCAATGATTTATCGTCCGATGATCGTAAAACAAGGTATCTGGCAACGAATATATATGCAGAATATGAAAATAATTTCGGAAATAATCATTACCTGAAGGCAATGGTTGGCTACAACTACGAGCAGTCTACTTATAACCGTACTGCAGTTCAACGTAACGGACTTATTTTCGAAAATGCTACTGATCTGAACCTGGCTTTGGGACAGGCTATTACTACAGGCGGCGGGTATGAACAATGGGCTATTGTTGGAGGTTTTTCAAGATTGAATTATGCTTTTAAAGATCGTTACCTGGTTGAAATAAATGCCCGGTACGATGGTTCCTCAAAATTCCCGTCCAATCAGCAATATGGTTTTTTCCCGTCAGTTTCTGCAGGCTGGAAAATCAATAAGGAGCCGTTCTGGAATGTTTCACCCAATGCGATTTCCGAATTAAAGCTCAGGGCTTCTTATGGATCACTGGGTAATGGTAACATTGCATCCTATGCCTTCCAGGAGAAATTCGACATCAGACAGTCAGGTGTGATATTAGATGCCTCGAGACCTCAAACGACCAGTAAACCTGTCGTTTTGCCTGAAGGACTAACGTGGGAAACTTCCACTACCAGTAATGTTGGTTTAGACCTGGCGACGCTGTCCGGACGGTTGAGTTTTTCCGGTGATGCCTACATCCGCAGAACAACAAATATGTTTACTCTAGGCCTCACGCCGCCTGCTGTATTTGGAGCAGATCCTCCTAAAGGTAACTTTGCCGACCTCACCACCAGGGGTTGGGAAGCTTCCCTTACATGGCACGACAAATTGGGCAATAGCAAAAGGGCCGTCAATTATAACATACGTCTAACGCTATCCGATAACAAATCTACAATTGACCGCTATAATAACCCGGACAAACTGCTGAGCGATTATTATGAAGGACAAACGCTGGGTGAAATATGGGGTTACGAAACAGAAGGCTTCTTTATCGATGCGGCGGATATCGCTTCACATGCGAAACAAAATCCACAGATGAGGGCATCCCCTACCAACGTATGGTACCCAGGCGATATTAAATTGAGAGACCTGAATAAAGATAATTTAATTAACGTGGGGGAAAATAAGGCGGGCAACTCTGGCGACAGGAGAATCATCGGGAATTCAGCGCCAAGATATAGTTATG
>CAXSIE010000229.1:6576-7254 GCA_964237295.1 uncultured Flavihumibacter sp.
GCGGACTGGAATAATTTTTCATTCTCTGTTTTCTTTCAGGGTGTAGGTAAACAACAATGGTATCCGAGTATCGAAACAGAAATGTTCTGGGGACAATACAACCGCCCTTATAATAACGTACCTACCTTCCAGGTGGGTAATATGTGGACGCCAGATAATATTGATGCGTATTTCCCAAGAACAATGTCAAGGGCGGCATCCAGCAACACGGCCCGTGAATTAGGTGTTGCACAAACACGTTACCTGCAGAACGTTGCCTATCTGAGAATGAAAAACATCCAGGTCGGCTATAACTTGCCTTCAGCATGGATCAGGCGTATTAGCGCCCACAGTGTAAGACTGTATTTCTCCGGTGAAAATCTGTTTACTTATTCGCCGATGTACAAGATTGTTAAAAACACTATTGACGTAGAAAATGCTGTGCCTGCAGACCAGGACCTGAACGTCGGCGTTACCACTGGCGATGGTTACAATTATCCATTATTAAAGAGTTTTTCTTTTGGAATAAATCTTGGGTTTTAACCTATTGCATGCTGCATCTCGTGAGCTAAAAATAAAATATTAAACGAATGAAAAAGTTATATGTAGGGATTTTGCTGGGCAGTTTAGGTTTTACAGCCTGTAGCAAACTGGACCAGGTACCGCAATCAACCGCTTCACGAATCGCGGTGTTTGGTT
>CAXSIE010000229.1:7264-8176 GCA_964237295.1 uncultured Flavihumibacter sp.
AACTGCTTCGCGAGATGCCGTCTTCGGTACGGAAAACGGGCTGAAATTATATACAAATTCCTTCTATGGAATGGATTTTCTTCCCAAAAACTCGACCAGCCAGGACGCGTTGTCAGATTACCTTGCAGTAAAAGCAGTTGACAATTTTGTCCGGGACGGAGCCTATGCGGCCAACACCAGTTCAGGATGGACCTGGACAGACTTAAGGAATATCAATTATTTTATCCAAAACTGTAATGACCCCGATGTACCGGCTGCCACACGCAGAAACTGTCCGGAATAACTACCTGGGTATTGCCCGCTATTTCAGGGCCTATTTTTATGTGGAGAAGGTCAAACGTTTTGGTGATGTACCCTGGATCGGAAAACCGCTGGATTTTGATGATCCGTCATTAACAGCGGGTCGTGATAAAAGGGAGGTGGTCATGGATTCCGTTTTGGCTGATCTTGATTTTGCCTGCGCCAACATTACGGCTGGCAGTGATAAAAGCCGCGCAAACATTACAAAATGGGTGGCTTATGCCTATAAATCGCGGGTTTGTCTTTTTGAAGGAACTTATAGAAAATACCATACGGAATTGAATATAGTGAGCTCGGCAAGCAAATGGCTTGACCAGTCCGCTTCAGCAGCTGACCAAATTATCAAAAACGGGGGTTTCTCGCTCAATACAGCCGGCGGCCCGGGGGTATCCTATCGCCAGATATTTACCAGCACTACACCTTTAGCCAATGAAGTGTTGCAAGCTGCAGTTGCTGACGTCAATCTTGGAATATTATCCGACGCGAACTGGTGGTGGACCAGCGGTACTTACGGGGCAAAAGCGAGCTTTACGCGCACCTTCATCAACACTTATCTGAACCTGGACGGTACACCGTTCACCAACAATCCCGCGTACACGACTATGCTGTTTA
>CAXSIE010000230.1:0-2429 GCA_964237295.1 uncultured Flavihumibacter sp.
TGACCTGGCGCTAGCCGGACTTAAAATGCTGCTTATATTAAAATACCGTTGTAGTTCAAGGTGCGTCCAATGATAAAGAGGATTGCGTAAAGTATAGGGAACGGTAGCTGCCCATTGCTCAAATTTTTCATAGTCGGATTTATCGCCTGTGCAGTAAGCTTCCGCGATGCCGTTAGTACGCATCGCACGCCATTTATAGTGGTCACCGTATAACCAGGCCTGAGTAATGTTTTCAAAGTTTAGATCTTCGGCTATTTGCAATGGCGACAAATGACAATGGTAGTCTATAACCGGCATTGGCTTGGCGTAATAATGAAATAAGGTCTGCGCTGTTTTGCTTTGCAGTAAAAAATTCTCGTCTAAGAAACTTTTCATAATGGGGGCAATTTGAAAATTTTAAAGGAACTATAGCACTATAACGATACCCCTCTCTTCCAGGGAATAAAATCATCCTGGCCATGACGCACGGCGGCTACTTCAATGTCGCCACTTGCCACTTGTATTACATAGTCTAAAATCCTTTCGCCTGCCTGCTGAATGGTTTCCTCCCCTTCGATGATAGTGCCTGTATTGATATCTATAATATCCTGCATTCTTTTAAACATGGCCGTGTTGCTGGATATTTTAACTACCGGTGCAATCGGGTTGCCGGTTGGTGTGCCAAGGCCCGTAGTAAACAATACCACTGTTGCACCTGAAGCCACTTCAGCAGTGGTTGATTCTACGTCATTACCGGGAGTACATAATAAATTTAATTCGGGTTTGGTAACTTTTTCAGGATAATCGAGTACTTCCACAACAGGTGAAGTGCCCCCTTTTTTGGCAGCGCCGGCAGATTTGATCGCATCGGTTATTAATCCGTCTTTAATATTTCCGGGAGATGGATTCATATCAAAACCGGAACCCACCGCATGTGCCCTTGCATTATACGTTCTCATCAGGTTGCTGAACCGGCCGGCTGTGGCTGCTTCCACGCAACGATCGCTTAATTCCTGTTCTACTCCGCAAAGCTCGGGAAATTCTGAAAGTATTACCGAACCGCTTAAGGCAACCAGTAAATCGGATGTATAGCCTATTGCAGGGTTGGCAGAAATGCCTGAGAAACCATCAGATCCGCCGCACTCCAAACCAATACAAAGTTTACCAAGCGGTGCAGGCTGGCGATGGTTTTTATTTGCCTGGATCAATCCTGCAAAAGTTTGCCTGATGGCTTCAGATAACAACAATGATTCCTTACCGATCTTTTGCTGCTCTAAAAAATACAAAGGTTTATCGAACGATGGACTACGCTTGTTGATCTCTTCCTGCAACTGCGCGTATTGCGCATTCTGGCAGCCCAGACTCAGCACCGTTGCGCCGGCAACATTAGGATGGGTGATGTAACCGGCCAGCAAGCCGCACAAAGCCTGAGAATCCTGTCTCGTTCCACCGCAGCCGCCATCATGGGTAAGAAATTTTATGCCATCTACATTCGGAAACAACTTTTCAGTATGCTGCAGTGAAATCACATCCTGCAGGTCTGCAGTAAGGATCTCTTCAGCGGTTTTCCCGGTTTTATACAATTCGATCAATTGCCTGGCCTGTGACTGGTAGGATTTATTGCGGCCATAACCGAGATCCTTTACCAGGGCTTCCTGCAGCACTTCAAGGTTCCTGTTTTCGCAAAACACCAATGGAATTACCAGCCAGTAATTAGCCGTCCCCACACTGCCATCACTACGATGGTAACCCATAAAACTGCGTTTTTCCCATTTCTGCACGTCAGGAACATGCCAGCTTGTTTTTCTCTCACCAACGGTAAAATCATTGGCGGCATGTTTTACATTAGCCGTAGAGATCAAACCACCTTTGGGAATATCAGATTGCGCTTTTCCCACCAACACCCCATACATATAAACTGGATCGCCTGCTTTAAGATCGGTGGTTACAAACTTGTGTTTGGCTGTAATATTATCCTGCAAAATATATTCGGCGCCTTCTGCACTGATAACAGCGTCTTTCTGCAAATTAGTAAGTGCCACCAAAACGTTATCTGCCGGGTGCACTTTAAGTACATTCTGTTTCATACTTATACAACTGTTTTATCTGTAAGCATATTTATAATAGTCTGTTTCGCACCTGCGGTCATAAGCATTGTAAGTCTTGCCGTAACGGCCTTCGAAAACCCGTTTATCTTTGTAAGATCGCTTCCCCATAAAGATACGTCCTGCAATACTTTTTCCACCAGTTGTTCCGGAGGCAGCTCTTTCCATTTTTCACTGAAATAGCCTGCCTTGTCATCCTGAATGATATAAGACATTCCATTATTTTCACCACCGTAACCTACACTGCTGTGGGTAACTTTCATTAATAACAGGTAAGCAGCAAAGCCGAGTGCCATGTATTCGGGAACCGAATTAAACCTTTTATAATAACTTAAAAGCACCGGC
>CAXSIE010000230.1:2439-5259 GCA_964237295.1 uncultured Flavihumibacter sp.
ATGCTCAGCCATTTATGTTCTATGGAAGGATTACGAAAACGGTCCAATACACTTGAAGCAAACTGCCTGGCATCCTGTTCTGTTACAGCATTGTTTACAATTGCCGGAATGATATCATTTAACTGGAGGTTTTTCATGAAACCGCTAATTTCTGCGTTTTCCATGGCCTCCTTCACTGTTGTATATCCGCCAAGCAGCGCCAGTGCGCAAGAAAAGGTATGTGTTCCGTTCAGCAACCTTAATTTCAATTCCCTAAATTTAGAAATATCGGACTCTATAACCACACCTTCATCTACTTTACAAAAAGATAAAATGTTCTTTACTTTTTCTTCAGCCGATTCTATAGCCCACAACCGGTATGACTCCGCAATAATCAACAGGTCGTCTTTGTAATTCAGCTGGTTTTCCAGGGCAGCTTTTTGTGAAGCGCCCGGGGCACCGGGTACAATCCTGTCAACCAATGAATTGCAAAAGTAATTACTCTTTTTTAACCAGTCTGTAAACGATTCATCCAGTCCGTTTAGATAAGCAAGTTCCAGCACTATTGCTTCCAGCTTACTGCCGTTTTCTGTAATGAGTTCGGTAGGAACTATTACCATCCCGCTTTCATCAGAACCGTTGAAAAGCTGGAACCTTTCATACAAAAAAGAGAGCAGCTTGCCGGGAAAAGATACAGGTGGCGAGAGCCGGATATCGTCTTTTACTAATGTTATTCCTACTTCGGTGGTATTGGAAATGATGAGTTTCATTTCAGGGTTGGAAGCACATTGCAACACTTCGCCCCATGCTGCCTTGGCAGAGATCACCCGGCTTATGGAAGCGTTGATAATATTTTTTTCAATTTTAATCCCATCTTCAACGCCACGCACACATATCGTGAAAAGCCCATCCTGTTTATCAAAGAAGGAGGAATCACCGGTGTCTGTAGATTTTACCACTACTATCCTGCCGTTAAAAACACCATTCCGGTTAGCTTTATCGATAAAGTAATCGGGCAATCCGCGTAGTAACACACCCGTTCCAAACTGTAATACCTTTTCGGGAAGGTCAAAAACATTTTCCGGTGGCAGTGAGATACCGGCACCTGCGTCTATGTTTTTTAGTGTATAACGGGTAAGCATATGGTATTTTATTAGTTATCAACTGCAGTCTAGCGTACCTCTCTCCACCTTGGAATTAACTGACACTTACAGATGGCAGGCAGCGCCATTTTTCTTACCGGTTAATCTCGCATTACATTTCCACCACCGCTTTAATAACACCGGTAGCCGGCACCAGCCATGAAGGAAATTCAGCCTGCACCTGTTGAAAAGAAGTGCGGTGCGTGATATAATTGGAAGGATGTACCAGACCTTGCCGGATACATTGAATAACATATTCGAAATCCGCTCTGGTAGCATTCCTGCTACTCATCAAAGTGGCTTCTCTTTTATGGAATTCAGGGTGACTGAAACAAATATCTCCTTTTTGCAATCCTACCAATATATACCGGCCTCCGTGCGACATATACCTGAAAGCATTGGTGATTGCAAAAATATTGCCGGTCGCGTCTATCACTACTTCAGGCCAATCGCCGTTGGTGATGGATTGTATTTGTTCCGCTGCATTCGATGAAGAAGCATTCACCGTATGTGTAATATTTAAACGGGTGTTGCAGAAAGATAAGCGGTTGCTATTAGTATCCATTGCTATCACCTGAGCTCCTTTAACCCTTGCAAATTCCATGATACCCATGCCGATCGGCCCTGCTCCAATTACAAGCACGTATTCACCGGCCCGGATCATCGCCCGTTGTACAGCATGCGCCCCGATGGACAAAGGTTCAACAAGTGCAAGGTCGTCATAACTCAAGCCGTCTCCTTTAACCAGAGAGTAAGATGGAACGGAAAGATATTCAACCATACCACCGTCTATGTGTACGCCGGAAACTTTGATATCAACACAACAGTTGGGCTTGCCATTTCTGCAGGCAATACATTTGCCGCAATTGAAGTAAGGAATAAAGGTTACGGTATCACCCTTGGAAAAGCCGGGAATGCCTGGATCTTCCACCAGTTCACCTGCCAGTTCATGTCCTAATATGCGGGGATAACTAAAGTAAGGTTGTGTTCCTTCAAACGCATGAAGGTCGGTTCCGCAGATCCCGATACGCCTTATTTTTAAAAGGGCGTGGTTTTCAAATGCGGCCGGATAATCATTATCCTGGTATTCAAATTTGCCGGGCGTGGTACATACTAGGGCTTGCATATAATAAGTTTTAAATGGCCCTATCCAGATGTACATAACCGCCATCAACGTGTATTAATTGCCCGGTTGTATGACTTGACCTTGAAGAAAGCAAAAACACCACCATGTTAGCAATTTCTTCAGCCGTTGTCATTCGTTTTTCGAGCGGAATCTTTGAAACGATTTCATTGATCTTCGCCTGCGGATCGGGTTGTTTGTTGATCCACCATTCGTATAAAGGTGTCCAGCATTCTGCCACTATTACTGCATTAACACGGATACCGTACTTCAATAGCTCAACCGCCCACTCGCGGGTGAGCGCGCTTCGGCCACCGTTGGCAGCAGCATAAGCAGAAGTGCCCCCCTGCCCTGTTTCAGCGGTTTTTGAACCTATATTTACAATGGCGCCTTTCGATTTAATCAGTTCCGGTAATGCATATTGAGCCATCAGGTAATAATGCACCAGGTTCTTATGCAGGCTTTCAATAAATTTTTCATAACTCCCTTCTTCCAGTCCAACACCATCATTTACGCCGGCATTATTTACCAGGCCATCAATCCTGCCAAATTGTTCCAAGGTTAACCGTACTGCTT
>CAXSIE010000230.1:5269-5638 GCA_964237295.1 uncultured Flavihumibacter sp.
CTTCCGGTTTGGTAAGCTCTGCAACCACCTGGAAAGCTTCAGTTCCTTTCGCTTTTAAAGCTGCCACCACTTTTTGATTGTCTTCTTCGTTACGGCCGATAATAACCGGTATAGCGCCCTCTCCTGATAATGCATGGGTTATACCTTCACCGATACCTTTTGCACCGCCGGTAACTATAATGATTTTTTCTTTGAGATTCAGGTCCATATAAATCGTTTAAGTAAGATTATAAAATGAAACTGCGTTGCCGGCCCAGAAATCAGATTGCTCCTGCACAGAAAATTCACTGACATAGTCCTGTACAATCTCCAGCATTTTTTCATAGGAGGCAGCCACCAGGCATACCGGCCAGTCTGATCCGAACAGAA
>CAXSIE010000230.1:5648-6887 GCA_964237295.1 uncultured Flavihumibacter sp.
AAGATATGGCCTGAAATCTTCTTTTTTCCACTGCTTCCAGTCTGCTTCCGTAACCATTCCTGATATTTTGCAGCGCACATTTTCATAGTGAGCAATAGCAGCCATATCTTTTTTCCAGTTCTCTATAATGCGATCCCTGATCGGGGGCTTTGCCATATGATCAATTACAAATGGCTGGTCAGGAAAGGCCGCTACCATTTGTTTTGCATACGAAAGGTGCTTTGGGAAGATCAATATATCATAGGTAAAATTATAGCGCTGCAGATAACTGATCCCTCGTAGAAAAGCCGGCCTCATCATAAAAGCCGGGTCAGGTTCTGCCTGCAGCACGTGTCTGAATCCCTTAAGTTTCTTAAACCGGTTAAGTTCCTGCAATTGTGCTTCGATATCGTCTGCCTGCAGGTCTACCCATCCTACAACACCTTTGATAAAATCATTGCTTTCTGCATGCTGCAGCTGGAATTCATTTTCAGCTTCCGACTGATCTGATTGCACTGCTACGGAACCTTCGATACCATTTTGTTTTAAAATCGGCTCAAGGTCTGCAGGCAGGAAATCTTTTTGTATCACTTTCATTTCCTCATCGATCCAGCTATCCCTTACCGGATCAAATTTCCAGAAATGATGGTGTGCATCAATTCGAAGCATATGCTTTCACTTGTTGTTTTGAAACGCCGAGTCCGTCAATGCCCAATTCAACGGTATCACCATCTTTAAGATACACCGCGGGTTTCATACCCATACCTACACCTTTAGGTGTTCCGGTGGAAATGATGTCACCGGGGAGTAATGTCATGAACTGGCTTGTATACGATATAAGGAAAGGGATGTTAAAGATCAGGTTGCTAGAATTTCCATCCTGGCAGAGCTGTCCGTTAACCTTCAGCCACAAACGAAGGTTATGAACGTCCTTGATTTCTTCCGGGGTAACAAGCCAGGGCCCCACCGGAGCAAAGGTATCACATCCTTTGCCCTTGTCCCATGTACCGCCTTTTTCCAATTGAAAGGCTCTTTCAGAAACATCGTTATGAAGACAATAACCGGCAATATACTGGTGAGCATCGGACGCTTCAACATAGCTGGCTTTTTTGCCGATTACCACGGCAAGTTCAACTTCCCAATCGGTTTTAAAGGAATTTTTAGGGATGATGATATCATCACCGGGACCACATAAGGCAGTTGTTGACTTTAGAAAAATAATTGGCTCTGTAGGGATAGGAGCATTGGTTTCGCGGGCAT
>CAXSIE010000230.1:6897-8172 GCA_964237295.1 uncultured Flavihumibacter sp.
TTTGGAAGGCCTGGCCACGGGCGATCCCAGGCGTGTACCTGTTTGCACTACCGGCAGGTTTCCATTGTTTAATGAAATGAATGAAATCAACCGTTGCATTCCACCTGTTTCAAAGAAGGTTTCATTATAATCTTCTCCAAAAGCAGATGTATCATAGGCTTTATCATCTATAACTATTCCCGTTTTTTCCTCATTTACCGGCCCGAATCTTATCAATTTCATTTTTAATTATTAGTTGTTAATGATTAATGATTAACGGTAGCCATTAATCATTTAAGCTGTTTCATACAATTATTTTGACGATTTAAATTAATACTCATCAGTTATAATTTAACCTTTATCCGTTAACAATTAACAATTAATCATTAATCATTAATCATTAACAGTTAATCATTAATTATTGAGTTTAACGAATCCACCATCAATCGGGTAATCACATCCTGTTATAAAAGACGCTTCCTCGGAACAAAGGTACAGTGCCAATGAAGCAATTTCTTCAGGTTTGCCCATGCGCCCTATAGGCTGGCTTTTTGATAACTTCTCCATCATCTCTTCTTCTTTACCTGCATAATTTTTTGCTACAAAACCGTCAACGAACGGCGTATGCACCCTGGCCGGAGAAATGCTGTTACAGCGGATGTTATCTTTCAGATAGTCCTTCGCAACAGAAAGCGTCATTGCAAATACTGCACCTTTACTCATAGAATAGGCAAACCGGTCGGGAATGCCTACAATAGCGGCAACCGAAGCCATATTAATAATACAGCCGCCCCCTTTTGATTTCATCATAGGTATTGCAGCATGCAAACAATTATAAGCACCCTTAACATTTACTTTGAATATCCGGTCGAAATCGGCTTCAGTAGTGGTATCAGCCTTACCAACATGGGCAATGCCTGCATTGTTTATCAGGATATCAACATGACCGATTTCTTTAAATACATCTGTCACCTGTTGCTGGTTGCTCACATCGCAACTGTAACCGAAGGCTTTACCATCCTCACGATCTATAAGTTCTATTACGTCTTTATAATTTTGAGCAGTAAGATCAATAATATGAACTGTGGCCGCCTGTTGTGCAAAAAGTATGGCTATGGCGCGGCCAATACCGCTGCCACCTCCTGTAATCACTACATTTTTTCCTTCTATACTAAACATTTTTATAATTTATAATTCAAAGATCTGATTCATTACTATCCATTTTTCACCTGGCTCGGAACCAGGCAGCGCCTGCTGGTATTTCCACACCAGTGCTTCCCATTCCTGCACAAGCGG
>CAXSIE010000231.1:0-8161 GCA_964237295.1 uncultured Flavihumibacter sp.
TACTGCCCAGAAAGGTGATGCCGTTGGTATCATTGCCGCCCAGTCTATCGGTGAGCCGGGTACTCAGTTAACATTGAGAACCTTCCACGTGGGTGGTGTTGCCGGTTCTGCTTCTGTAGAATCAACATTGCCTGCCAAGTTCGACGGTACCATCCAGTTCGATGGTCTTCGTACAGTGGCAACAGAAAATGCTGAGGGTAAAAAAGTCAATATTGTTATTGGTCGTACCGGTGAGGTAAGGATCATGGATGTGAAGAATGACCGCCTGATGATCACAAACAACGTTCCTTACGGGGCAACATTGAATGTGAAAGACGGGCAGCAGGTAACGAAGGGCGAAGTGATCTGTACCTGGGATCCGTTCAACAACGTTATCGTTGCTGAAATTCAGGGTACCGTTAAAATGGAAAGTGTAATCGAAGGGGTTACTTTCCGTGAAGAATCAGATGAGCAGACAGGTCACCGCGAAAAAGTGGTTATCGATACAAAAGATAAAACCAAGATACCGTCTTTATTAGTAGAAGGAAAGGAAATCAAATCCTATAACTTACCGGTTGGGTCGCATATCGTAGTAGAAGAAGAGGAAGCCGTTAGAGCCGGCCAGGTGTTGGTGAAGATTCCACGTGTATTGGGTAAATTAAGGGATATTACCGGTGGTCTGCCACGTGTTACAGAACTTTTCGAAGCACGTAACCCGGGTAATCCTGCCATCGTTTCTGAAATTGATGGGGTAGTTACATTTGGAAGCATCAAACGTGGTAACCGTGAAATCATCGTGGAAGCCAAAGATGGTGTGGTAAGAAAATACCTGGTTCCGTTGACACGACAGATTCTTGCGCAGGATGGTGACTTTGTAAAAGCAGGTACACCGTTAAGTGACGGACAGACAGCACCTTCAGATATTCTTTCTATTAAAGGTCCGTTTGCAGTTCAGGAATACGTTGTAAATGAAATTCAGGAAGTGTATCGTTTGCAGGGTGTTCGCATCAACGACAAACACATTGAAGTAATCGTTCGCCAGATGATGCGTAAGGTAACCATCGTTGATCCGGGAGATACAAGATTCCTGGAAGATGATACCGTTGATAAACTGGATTTCCTGGATGAGAATGACTGGATATTTGATAAGAAAGTAGTTACTGAACCGGGAGAATCGGCTAAATTAAAAGCAGGCCAGATCGTTAGCTTGCGTGAATTAAGGGAAGAAAACTCTATTCTCCGCAGGAATGACCGTAAACTGGCTGAATTCCGTGATGCCAATGCCGCCACTTCTCAACCCTTGTTGTTGGGTATTACCAAGGCTTCCCTCGGAACGCAAAGCTGGATCTCAGCGGCATCGTTCCAGGAAACAACCAAAGTATTGAGTTCTGCTGCTATCCAGGGTAAAACAGATGAAATGCTTGGATTGAAAGAAAACGTAATCACCGGCCATCCGATTCCGGCTGGTACAGGTTTAAGAGATTTTGACAATATGATCGTCGGTAGCAAGGAAGAATATGAATTGCTTCAGACAACACGCGAAGCAATGAGCTTTGATGATGATGAATAGCTTTTGGCTATCAGAAAAAACTAAAGAATAAAAAAAGTAGGAAGTGTATGCTTCCTACTTTTTTTATAAGGTCTATCTATCAAATAATAATTGCTGCTAGCAGAAAGCAAAAAGCTGGTCCAACCGTAACGTTATCATTTTACAGGTTAAAAAGTTCCCAAATTCATCATCACATTTGGTTTACTACCAATCTGTATTTTATCTTGCAAAAAAATAATACAACAATACATGAAGCAGCTTTCCATTTCATTAAATGTGCTCTTACTGATACTGGTAGGCATTTTATTTTACCTGCACTTTGAGGGTAACAATAAACCGGCAATTAAAGAATTACCCGTAAACAGCAGAAATGTTGTTAGTACCGGCCCTGAAACACCCTCTTCTAAAATCGGTTATTTTGAAATGGATTCCCTGCAGGCTAACTATGATTATTTTAAAGATGCGCTGAACCATTTGAAAGAAAAGGAACGGGTAATGAATACTGAACTTGCCGGCATGGAAAAAGACTATCAGAAGAAAGTAAATGAGTGGCAGAAAAAAGGAGCGGCAATGTCGCAGGCGGAAGCAGATGCGGCCCAGCGTGAAAATGCTCAATTGCAGCAAGCCTACCAGGTTCGTAAACAAAGCCTGGAAGAAAGTTTTGGCAAACAATCCATGGAATTTAAAAAAGACATTAAAAAGAAAATAGAGGAATACCTGAAAGATTACAACAAGGATAAAAATTATTCTTACGTTTTATCTTATGAGCCGGATTTTATTTTTTTAAGGGACACCACCTGTAATATCACGCATGATCTGGTGAAGGGGCTGAATGCAGCGTACAAGAAGAAGTAGGTGTGGGGTATGGGGTATGTGGTAAAACCCGATGAACCTCTTTCATATTTTACTCCGTACCTCACACCCCATACCTCACACCTCATACCTGATATTTCATTATCTTCAATCATATTTTAACAATATGATGGAACACCCTACCTCCTTTAAACCTTCGCTTGGATTATTAGATGCTACTATGATCGTGGCCGGATCAATGATTGGTTCCGGTATTTTTATTGTCAGTGCCGATGTCAGCCGTAACGTAGGCACTGCAGGCTGGCTTATTTTTGTATGGGCGATAACCGGGGTGATGACCTTACTCGCGGCAATAAGTTATGGAGAGCTCAGTGCCATGTTCCCAAAAGCGGGCGGACAATATGTATATCTTAAGGAAGCTTTCAATCCACTGATAGGGTTTTTATATGGCTGGAGTTTTTTTGCAGTAATTCAAACGGCTACTATCGCTGCGGTTGGTGTTGCATTTGCAAAGTTTACCGCTTACTTACTGCCACAGGTAAGCGAAGACCTGATCGTGTTTGACCTGGGCTTCAGAACCATTTCGGCCGCACAGTTATTATCCATAGTGGTTATAGTGCTGCTTACTTACATCAACACAAGGGGCATCAAAGGCGGCAAAGCCATACAAACTACTTTCACACTCACTAAATTACTAAGTTTGTTCGCCCTGATTATTTTCGGACTGATCATGATGAAACCAGAAGTATGGAGTAACAACTGGAACAATGCCTGGGCTATTCATAAATTAAATAAAGATGGTTCTATCGAAGGTTATACAATGGCTGCCGCGCTGGGAGCTATAGCCGCTGCGATGGTCGGTTCCATATTCAGCAGCGATGCCTGGAACAATGTAACTTTTATTGCCGGTGAAATCAGGAATCCTAAAAGGAATATCGGGCTAAGTTTGTTTTTCGGAACCCTGGTAGTAACCATTATTTATGTTGCCGCAAATGTTATGTACACGGCAGTATTACCCATGCAGTCTATAGCATCCGCAGAAAAAGACCGGGTAGCTGTTGTAGCCTCCAATGTGATATTCGGTAACGCCGGCACCATTATAATAGCTATTATGATCATGATATCAACTTTTGGTTGTAACAACGGATTGATACTGGCAGGAGCGCGCGTATATTATACGATGGCAAAAGATGGTTTGTTTTTCAGGAAGGTAGGCGAACTGAATAATAATGCTGTTCCGGGAATAGCGCTTTGGATACAGTGCATCGTTGCCTGCCTGTGGAGTTTAAGTGGCAGTTACGGCAATCTTCTGGATATGATCTCGTTTGTTGCAGTAGGCTTCTATATGCTTACCATTGCCGGTATTTTTATACTTCGTAAAAAGCAACCCGATGCTGACAGGCCTTACAAAGCATTTGGCTATCCGGTTTTTCCTTTCATTTATATCCTGATGGGATTGACCTTTTGTATTTTACTTATAATTTATAAACCTCAATATACCTGGCCGGGTTTAATAATAACCTTACTCGGAATACCTTTATACTATATTGCTGTAGCCAATAAAAACAAAGCTTAACTGATTTATGGATGATGTTGATTTTGACAGGCTGTTTGCCGGGTTCGCCAATCTGAAAGTTGCTGTTGTAGGAGATGTTATGCTTGACACCTATTGGTGGGGGAAAGTAGAACGCATTTCACCTGAAGCGCCGGTGCCGGTTGTAACGCTTACCAGTAAGGATTACAGATTAGGTGGTGCCGCTAATGTGGCGCTAAATCTGAAAGGGTTTAATGCTGCCGTTATTATGTTCTCTGTAATTGGTGATGATGAGGATGGGAAAATATTAATAAAACGTTTTGAGGAAGAAGGCATTGATACCTCGGGACTGATAAAAAGTTCCGGAAGAATTACTACAAACAAATTACGGATCATGAGCCGGAATCAACAGATGATGCGGCTGGATTCAGAAATTACTTATGATCTTAATTATGACGAGGAAACAAATTTGATAGATGCGGTAGGAAGTTATATAGCAAATGAAAAACCGCAGGTCCTTATTTTTGAGGATTATAACAAAGGCGTACTGACTGAAAACGTTATTAAAAGCATTATACAAATTTGCCGCCGGGATGGTATTATTACTACGGTGGATCCAAAGTTTAGAAACTTCTTTGCTTATACTGGTGTTTCCATTTTCAAACCTAATCTTAAAGAGGTAAAAGAAGCTTTAGGCAAGAGATCCAATGAACTGACTTTTGAGTATCTGAAAGAAATTCATCAGTGCCTTGCTCTTGAATTGCAGCACCATATATCTCTTATCACCCTTTCTGAAAATGGTGTATTTTACCATGATCCAATGGCGGCAGGCATTATTCCTTCTCATATCCGCAATATTTCAGATGTTTCAGGAGCTGGTGATACGGTGATATCAGTAGCATCGTTAGTTTACGCAGCTACAGGCAATGTTGTGTTGATGGCCGAAATTGCGAATATTGCCGGCGGACTGGTTTGTGAGGAAGTGGGAACTGTGGCGATCAACAAGGAAAGATTATTAGAAGAATGTAAGCTGTTGCTGAATTAATTTTTGCCACGGAGGCACCGAGGCATGAAGAAACACAAAGAAGAATAAGCTGTGATAGTACTTTGAATACGATAACTTAAAATACTTCTATGTCGGTTTTTACACTGGTTATTCATGGAGGCGCCGGAACCATTGAAAAGGAAGATATGACACCGGCGCTTGAAAAGGCGTACCAGCAAGGTTTGCAGGAAGCGCTGGATGCAGGTTATGCTGTTTTAAAAGAAGATGGATCGGCAATTAATGCGGTGAAGGCTGCTATTGTGATACTGGAAGATAACATGCTTTTCAATGCAGGCCGGGGTTCCGTGTTTACAAAAAAGGGAGTGCAGGAAATGGATGCAGCCATCATGGATGGCAGCAACCTGGAAGCCGGTGCTGTAGCGGGTGTTCGAAATGTTCGCAATCCTATTGAGCTGGCAACGGAAGTGATGCGCAACAGCAACCATGTATTTCTCAGTGGAAAGGGTGGAAACGATTTCGCCATCCGACAGGGTATAAAGCTGGAGCCTGACGAATATTTTTTTTCACAGTTCCGGTATGATCAATGGAAAGCAATACGCGATTCGGATAATTATTCGCTGGATCATACCCACCAGCAACTGGAAGAACTGATGAAAGATAAAAAATTCGGAACCGTTGGAGCAGTAGCCTGCGACAGGAAAGGAAATACGGCGGCAGCCACCAGCACGGGCGGCATGACCAATAAAAAATATGGAAGAATCGGTGATAGTCCGTTGATAGGCAGCGGTACTTATGCCAACAACAAAACCTGTGCAATATCATGTACGGGTCATGGTGAAGTTTTCATAAGAGCTGTTGCCGCTTATGATGTAAGCTGTTTGATGGAATATAAAAATCTAACTTTACAACAGGCATGTGAAGAAGTAGTACTGAACAAGCTGGTACAGATGGAGGGAGAAGGAGGACTGATAGGAGTGGATGCTCAGGGAAACGCTTCTCTTGTTTTTAACAGCGCCGGAATGTACAGAGGCCTGCGTAATAGTGAAGGTGTTAATGAGGTGGCGATTTATAAATAGGTTTGGGGTTGTTGAACCACGGAGCTAAGGAGGCACAGGGAAACACGGTTTTTATGTTTTAAATCAGCACTGTATTTCCCTGTGCCTCCCTGCCGTGGTTCAATAAACAATCTTTGTATGAAATTTGCATGGTTCAGGAGCATTATATTATTACTTCAAAATTGTTGCCTTACCAACATTTATGTTAGCAGTCACTATCCTTGGGAATAATTCAGCCTTACAGGCTTTTGATCGCCACCCCAGCTCACAGGTAGTGACCTTAAATGATCATTTGTTTCTTGTAGACTGTGGCGAAGGCACTCAAACACAGTTGGCAAGGTATCGCATTAAAATAAGCCGTATCAACAACATCTTTATTTCTCATCTTCACGGAGATCATTATTTTGGCCTGATGGGTTTGATCACCAGCATGGGATTGCTGGGCAGAGAGCATGCCCTTCGTGTGTATGCGCCTTCCTCTTTAAAAGAAATAATAGACCTCCAATTGAGTATCAGCGGAACTAAATTGCCTTACCCACTGCATTTCCATTCACTGCATGAAGGTGTGGTGGTAAACACTGACAATTTTGAAGTTGCTTGTTTTAAGGCGTTTCACCGTATTGAATGCTGGGCATTTCTTTTCAGGGAAGTAAAAGCACCGCGGAAGCTGGTTATCGAGAAGTTGAAACAATACAATATACCGCCGGTTTTTTATGAAGCATTACGCTGGGGTAAAGATTATCATTCTGCAGATGGCAGTATTGTAAATAATGAAATGGTTACCATGCCTTCCACAAAAGGTAAATCTTATGCATACGTTACAGATACTTTATATGATGAGTCCATTGCCCAGAACGTCCAGGATGTTGACTTGTTGTATCATGAAGCCACCTATCTTAACGACCTGGAAGAAAAAGCAATGAAGCGGTTTCATTGTACCACCACCCAGGCAGCAACCATTGCAAAGCATGCCGGCGTGCATCGCCTGCTGATCGGGCATTTCAGTTCCAAATATGAAAAGCTGGATGAGTTTGAAAGTGAAACGAGGCGGGTTTTTTCTAACAGCGACCTGGCGCTGGAAGGGGTTAGTTACAGGGTATAGGTTTAGAAGTATCTATTGTTGTTCTTTGCATCGTTGCAATTTGAATGAAGTATAATTTCAAGGCCTTGTACTTTATATTAACTCATTTACAAACAGTTATTATTTTATCAATCGCCCAATTGCAGAACGTTCTATTGAATGATCCATCGGTAAAAAGCTGGGAACGCTGTTTTCCAGCAGGCTTCGCTGTGCCAGCCTTCCTGATTTATCACCACTTCTGTTTTTGCAGATGACAGTGTACCCAGCAGCGTTGCTACACGAGTTATATCGCTGATCATGGCAGGATTTTCAGCACCTCCGCCATAAAAGTAATATTTCTGGCCTGAATGTTTACGGGGTTTTACCAACTGCCTGATCTGATCACTTAGTTGCGGAACGATCCAGAAGGCGGGAGAAAATATTCCCATCTTACCAAATACACGAGGATAAAGGATGCCGGCATAAAAGCTGATCAATCCGCCCATAGAGCTGCCGGCTATCATGGTATGTTTATTAGAACGCAGCGTCCGGAACTTTTTATCAATATAGGGCTTAAGCGTTTTTACAATGAACTTCAGGTATAGGTCGCCTTCGCCTTTTCCAAATTGTTGCGTATCATTCGGATTGTACTCATTCATCCGGAGAAGACTGCCATTGTCTATGCCGATTACAATACAGGCGTCAGGCATAGTATTCACTGTTTCATCTACTTCCCATTCTCCGCTATAAGAGGTGGACTCATCAAAAAGATTTTGTCCATCGTGCATATATAAAACCGGATAACGCTTTTTTGATGTTTCATATTCCAAAGGAAGATAGATCCAGATTCTCCTCACACGATTAAGCTGAGGCATGAAGAACGCGTTATCCAGTATGTAAACATTTGGGGAGGCGGTAGGTATTACTTCTGTCATAGCTTGAGCTATCAGCCTTCAGCTTTATAAATAATCACAACCATAACTTTTCACTGATAGGTATGAAATTATTTATGAGCGCTTAAATATTTTTTCAGTTTAGTATGAACCTCTTCACTTAAAGGCACAAGAGGTAAACGCAGGTAATTACTTATTATTCCCAGTTCACTCAGAACCGCTTTAACGCCTGCAGGATTGTTTTCACCGAATAATAAAATATAAGCATCAAT
>CAXSIE010000232.1:0-3871 GCA_964237295.1 uncultured Flavihumibacter sp.
CATCTACATATTTTCTGTCGTTGCTGAGGCGGGGTATTTTATGCTGGCCGCCCAGTTTTCCTTTCTTTCGCAACCACTCTTTAAAAACGGTTTTTTTCAATGAATGTATGATGGGCATCCTAAGTGCAATGTCTTTGTGACGCTTGGCTTCATAATCACTGTTCAGCGTTTTAAGCGCTGCATCCAGTTCATAAATAAACAACTGTATATCAATGGGCTCCTTTTCAAATTCAATCAGCCATTCATGGGCGCCATTACTGTTGTCACTAAAATAAACGGGCGCGGCAGTATAATCATTTATGATAGCGCCTGTTTTATTACAAGCGATCGTAAGGGCGTTGTCGCTGTTGTCTACTATCAATTCCTCACCAAATGCGTTAATATAATGTTTTAATCTTCCACTTACTTTAATTTTAAATGGCCTTAACGAAGTAAACCGGATGGTATCCCCTACTATATACCTCCACAGCCCTCCGTTAGTTGAAATAATTAAAGCATAATTCTTATTCAGTTCTACATCAGATAACCCGATGGTTTCCGGAAACTGTTTGCCATATTCTTCTATGGGCATGAACTCGTAAAAGATCCCATGTTGTGTAAACAGCAATAAGCCATCTTCAGCAGGATCATCCTGAGCAGCAAAAAAGCCTTCACTGGCATTATACATTTCAAGATAATGGATATCTGCACCTATAAGTTTTTTGAATTGTTCTTTATAGGGAATGAATGAAACACCGCCATGAAGATAGAGTTCAAGGTTCGGCCATACCTGCATTAAATTGCTTTTACCCGAAATTTCCAGGATTCTTTTTATTAAAACCAGCGTCCAGGTAGGAACGCCTGAGATAGAAGTTACATCTTCGTAAATGGTGCTTTGGGCCAGCCGCTCTATTTTCTCTTCCCATTCATCCAGCAAAGCTACACTTAGCTCAGGTGTTTTTATCCAATGAGCCCAAAAAGGAGTATTTTGAAGCAGCACAGCACTCAGGTCGCCATAACTCACTTCATCATTAACCTGACTTACCTGGTGACTTCCGCCTACCACTAATCCTTTACCGGTAAGTAAGTCGGACTCGGGAAAAGATTTATAATAAAGGGTGAGCACATCTTTGGCAGCCTGGTAATGGCACGCTTCCAGGCTTTCTTCACTTACCGGTATGAACTTACTCTTTTCGCTGGTAGTGCCGCTACTCTTTGCGAACCACTTTACAGGAGTATTCCACAGCAGGTTTTCTTCACCCATCATCATGCGTATAATATAAGGCTTCAGATCATCGTACTCATGAACGGGAACTGCTTTTTTATAAGCTTTTATAGAGAATAGCCGGTTGAATTTGTATTTCCGGCCAAATTCTGTGTATTGTGCCGCAGTTACAAGTTCCTGTAAAACTTCCCGTTGAGCTGCTACCGGTCCGGAAGACCATTGACCTATCTGCTTAAAACGCAATCGTGCTAGATGTGATATGGCAGGACTTAGAAGTTTCATATATGCAATATAGGTAAGTTAGAAAATGACTGCTGAAAAAGTTATTTTTACACACATCCTATAAAATCAGCTATTGTTTTTTTTGTTTTGTAATAGCTGCAGCATCTTATAAAGGTCTTCCCGTATATTTTCTTTTTGCTGAAATAAAGCATTGCTTCTTTCTAACAGATCTTCATTATGCGATTCTTTCGCATAAACCTGTATGGTATCCTGCAATTCCGACAATGTTTTTGCATAATCGTAGGTACCTAAATCCTCTGCATCTTCTAAATTCTCATAGCCCAATGAAAAGCTTTTTTCCTTTTCTTTTTCACTCATCTTATCATACATCGCAAGAACATTTTCAATAGATTGTATCAGGTTATTAACTGTTGGCCTGCCATTGTTTTTACCCTGATCCAGCAAATAATCCTTTCTTTTTAATTCAAAATTCTTGCCCAGGTATAACCGCCTCACGTGTTCATCCGAAGATAATTCCTCAGCTGTTCCATGTTTAAAGATCTTCCCTTCAATTAAGAGATATGCCCTGTCGCAAATAGATAATGTTTCATTAACATTATGATCAGTGATCAATATGCCGATATTCCTGTATTTTAACCTCGCCACTACCGCCTGAATGTCTTCTACCGCTATTGGGTCCACACCGGCAAAAGGTTCATCCAGTAAAATGAATTTGGGATCAACAGCCAGTGCTCTGGCAATTTCTGTTCGCCTCCTTTCGCCACCACTTAAACTGTCTCCGTTATTTTTCCGCACATGATGCAAATGAAATTCATCCAGTAATTCTTCGAGCTTTTCTTTCCGTTGTTTTTTTGAGATTTTTCTCATCTCTAAAACAGCCATAATATTATCTTCTACAGTAAGTTTCCTGAAAACAGAAGCTTCCTGGGGTAAATACCCTATACCCTGCTGCGAGCGCTTATACATAGGCATGCTCGTTATATCATCTTCATTAAGAAAAACAGATCCTTCATCTGGTTTGATCAATCCAACCACCATATAGAAGGTAGTTGTTTTACCGGCTCCGTTCGGGCCCAGCAATCCTACAATTTCCCCCTGACTAACTTCTACGGAAACATGGTTAACTACCGTTCTGCTACGGTAACTTTTTACAAGATCTTTAGTATGAATGGTTAAATTCAATAAATTATATTTTAGAAAACAAAAATAGGTCAATTGCAGTTACCTGTTTTTGTTAACCGGTGTTATGTTTAGCATAAATTAGTTTTCAGGTGTGGGTGTGAGGGTATGGGGTAATGAGGTATGGGGTATGGGGTATGGAGTAAAATGCAGAAGTAACATGAGTCGTTCTGTTTAAGACACTATATGTCACCCTTTCAGGGTTCGCGTTTTTGAGTGTATCTGTTATTACTATAATCATAACACCCCTCCGGGGTTTTACTTCATATCCCATACCCCATACCTCACACCTCATACCTCACACCTCATACCCCATACCTCACACCCCATACCCAAAACCTTAACAAGCGTTTGATAATCTATTACTCCTTGCTTATGTTTGCATGATTATTAAGTAAGCAATGAAAGTAATAGAACATATTAATGAGTCAAAAGAAACGTTGGTCTCTTTCGAAGTATTGCCGCCATTAAAAGGCAAAACAGTAGCTGCCATTTATGATCACCTGGATCCTTTAATGGAATTTAAACCTTCCTTCATTAATGTTACTTATCACCGCAGTGAAACGATGTTTAAGAAGAAAGCTGATGGCACTTTTGAAAAAGTAGAAGTTCGGAAAAGGCCCGGTACCGTTGGTATTTGCGCAGCAATTATGAACCATTACAAGGTAGATGCAGTGCCACACCTTATTTGTGGCGGCTTTTCAAAACGTGAAACAGAAGATGCGCTGATTGACCTTCATTTTCTGGGAATAAATAACGTGCTTGTTTTAAGAGGTGATGCCGCTAAGAACGAAGCATTCTTTGAACCGGAACCTGATGGTAACCGTTACGCGTTAGACCTGCTAAAACAAACAGCCAGTCTGAACCATGGTATTTACCTGGAGGAAGATATCAAAAACGGTGGTAAAACCGATTTTTGTATCGGTATAGCCGGTTATCCGGAAAAGCATTTCGAATCACCTAACCTGGAAACAGACATTGCCTATCTCAAAGCAAAAGTTGAAGCAGGCGCGGAATATATCATGACCCAGATGTTTTTTAATAACCAGAAATATTTTCAGTTTGTAAAAGATTGCAGGGATAACGGTATCATGGTTCCGATTATACCCGGACTAAAACCTATTACTAATAAAAAGCAACTGAACATACTGCCCAAGATTTTTCATGTGGACATTCCAAGTGATTTCTCCAATGAAATCATGAAATGCAAAACTGATGAAGACGTGGAAAAAATCGGAATCCAAT
>CAXSIE010000232.1:3881-4396 GCA_964237295.1 uncultured Flavihumibacter sp.
TAAGAGAATTTGGTGTGCCTGTATTGCATTATTACACCTTGGGAAAATCAAAAGTTATCTGGAACGTAGTGAAGGAGTTAATATAATGAGATCTTCCCTGCGGGTAAAGGAGGACCGTTAGTTAAGTCTGTTAACTAGCCGGTAAAAAGTTAGTTCATTTTATAACAGACTTAACAACAGCTTCATTGATCTTTACGGGATATTTATTTTTTAGTTCAGCTATCCATTTGTCTTCCAGAAAAGTTTGATAGTCATTAACAACAAAACCTTTTGCATCTTCAAAATTCCTGGGTTGCTTTTGTGGGTACAGCCTGATAAAATATACAAAAGAAGTATTGTTATCACCGGCATTCTTCAACGGTGCTGTAAGTTGTCCGGGTATCGGTATTGAATGTTGCAGCACGGGCAACTGAGTTAATTCAAATCTTCCCGAATCAGCTTGTACTTTTGTTTCGTAAGGAGATACGATATTTTTCCAATCTTTAATGTTTATGCTCAGCTTATGTTTCAGGTCA
>CAXSIE010000232.1:4406-8134 GCA_964237295.1 uncultured Flavihumibacter sp.
TAATGGAATCAGTACAACTGAATATGATTGCATCAGCGCTTGATTGCCACCAGTACCTGGTTTTGTTATTTTCAAAAAAAGCTTTTAATCCGGTGGTATCGCCGGAAGCCTTTTCCCATATATAACGTTGCATGATCTCAAACAGCAGGTTGCCTTCTTTAAATTCCTTTAACTGTAAGGCAAATTCAGCATCATATTCTTCCAAATGATTACGATAGTAATCACGCCTCATAACTTCTTCATAAGTAGCCAATACTTTTTGAATTGTTGTAGCTCCATTTTGATTAAACCTGGAGGCTTGCAAATAAGTAATAAAATCGCTTAAATGAATTTGTTGAAGCGGAAATGAAAATAACATTGTTTTCTCTGAGATACCTGCCGGAACAATATTTTTTTTATTAAAGTAAACATTTTCTACATATTTAAGCAAAATACTATCAGGTATGGAGCTTTTTTTAAAACCAGTCATTTTATAAATCTTCTGCGACATGGCTTTTCTGGCCGTTTCTATCCTGGAATCATTACGCACCTGCTGTTTCAGCACTGTCATTGCCGAGTCATTGAGCGGATCATTATTAACAGGTATCTGGTTCATCCTTTTTATGATATAATAACCAACCGGTGTTAGTATAGGTTTAGTAATTGCACCATCTTTACTTAAACTAAAGAGGGCAGTCTCAAATGCAGGATCAAAACTCCCCACGCCAAATTCGGGCATCTCTCCATGTGTTGCCTGAGCATTGATGTCGCTACTAAAGCTATTAACCATTTCAGTGAACGAAGCACCTTTTAGCAAAGCATTATATATTGAATCAGCTTTTTGCTTTATAGCTGCTTTCGCATTGTTAGCAGTATCAATCGGAAAAGCAAGTACTATCTGTGCTGCTTTCAATTTTCCTGCTGCTTTTCTTTCTCCAAGGTTTTTAAAAATATGATAGCCTGAACTGCTGCGGAAAGGCTTTGAAAATTTTCCTAACGGTGTTGTGTAGGCCAGGTTTTCCAACGAATAGGGCAAAGTAAAGAGGGTAATGTAACCGATGTCACCTTTGTTTAGCTGAGAGGAAGCATCGGAGGAGTATAATGATGCGAGTTTGCCGAAATCGGTGCCCTTTGTTAATTCATCATATACTGTCATTGCCAGTTTCCATGCCCTGGCTGTATCCTTTGTTTCTGTATTCGCAGCGGTATTACCGCCAGCAGCATTGAATGCAATAAAAATATGCGCAAGATGAATATCTTTCCTGCTTCTTGAGAAAGCCTCATTTACAATGTCTTTAAAACTGTTTTCATCAGTTAAAAACCCTTGTTCTATTTGCTTGCGAAAGTCATTTAACTCCGCTTTCTGATTCGGCAAGGTGTCCATTTTTAAATCATATGCTGCTTTTACTTTAAGCTTAAAACGGATGTAAAGCTCCAGGTAGTCTCGGTATGCTTTTTCCAAAGGATGCTGATCTGTATTATTTTTTGAGAAAGCTTTTATAAACTCCTGCTTATTAACATTATTATTGCCATAGCTTAAAATGTTTTGTGCCTGTATGCCAAAATCTGAAAACAGTAGAACAATACAAATGAAAAAAGCGGCTATTTTCATCTCCTGTTGTTTAGTAGGTAATTGACCGATTATAATTCAGCCTGGTTATAATTTATGATGACTTTTAATTGTCTGATATATTAATACCTTCAACTATTTCAATATCCCATTTTTCCTTTTCAAAGAAATTACTTCATCTATTTGCTGGTAAGTAAGTTTTTTTGCAATGATCCGTTTTTCATTGTCCAGCAGATATAGTACCGGTGTCTGATAAACGTCGTATAGTTGCTTGTAGCTGGGTTTACCTGCCGCAGAAACCGCTTCTCTTTGTTCAGCCGTTTCATAAACATGAATCCAGTCTGCCAGCTTATTCTCACGGATGTAATTTAACCAGGCTTCTTTACCTCCATCCACCATTACCCCGTAAACTTTAACTCCCAATGCCTTCCATTTATGTTGATACATAGAATCTAGCCGGGGTACCATTTCTTTGCAATGGCTGCAGGTAGGATCCCAAAAACAGATTACTGTAAAAGGCGCTTCCACATTATACAAAGGCATTAATTTTCCTAAAGTATCTTTCATTTCCATGTTGGAGGCTGGCTGTCCGATAAGATTGGCCATCAGGCTGTAAGCCCTTTCAAACATATACTTGCTGTATTTTTCGGTAAACCAGTCTACTTCCGGAACGTTGTTGATATATTTTTCAAAAAGATGTACAAACACAGCGTCCTGCCCCATGAATTCTGGGTTTATATATTTCTGAACAAAATGAGTCAGCAGGTATTTGTACATTTCTTTGTTGCTTTTTGATTGAAGCAACATCTTATCAATTTCTTTATTTATAGAATCAGGTTCCGGAACAACCAGTTCTTTATAATATTTTTCAAGACGGGGTTCCAAAATAGGCGTGCGTAACAAACGTTCATCAGTAAATGTAAAGCCATCCCAGTAATGCTGTTTATAGTATTTATAAGCAAAAAGCGAATCATATTTTTTTCCCGGCTGTTGGTCAGCTGGAGGAACTACCGGTTCTTTCATGGATCTGAATAACGCGGCCAGTAATGATGCAGGAAATTTCTTTTCAAGGTCATTACGGTATTGCTGCATTTGCTTATTTAATTCCTGTAACTTTTCTGAGATACGGTTGGAGTCTGCTTTAGAGCGGGCAGTTTGTAACTCAGTTAACAAGGTGTTGATCTCTTTTCCATCAACAGCGATGTTCTTTGAGTAAGTTTGAAACTGGGCATTATCTTCCGAACCGGTAAATGTTACACTATTGGGAAGATGGGCTGTATCTGCTTTAACGGAAAAATTCTGTTGTTTATCGAGTAATAGTTCAAAAAGAATCTCCTTGCGTGAAGATACCAGGAAGTATATGCCACCGGGAAGTTTTTGTTTACCTGAAAATACACCGGTACCATTATTGTTGAGCATGGCTGAATCTGCCAATGCTTTCAGTTTGCCGTAGTAATATCCAAGGTAAACATACTGGTTGGTACATGGTTTAATGGTAACGGAAATCTGGTAACCTGTTTGCGCCCCTGCAGCGTAGCTGATTACAATGGTAGAAACCAACAACAATATTCTTTTCATTTCCTGATTACGGGATGTTTTAAAGCGAATATATTAAATTTAAGTGCAACAGCAGGTTAAGTACATGATAAACCTTATGCTAATTTGTCCTGCATGGTGATTTATGTGATTTTATGTTAAGCAGGTAAGTTTATGTTATTCATACAATCAAACAAATCGGGTTCCAACAAAAAAACCGTGACTAATAAAGTCACGGTTTAAAATTCTTGTGTAAAAGAATCAGCTTTTTTTCAATTCAAGGTTTACTATAACATCTACCTCTTTACTTACCACCAAACCGCCAGCTTCAGTAGCAGCATTCCACTTTAGATTGTAGTCGAAACGGTTAAGCGTTGTTTTTGCTTTAAAGCCTGATTTTACAGCGCCCTTGTCTGTAACAGTTCCGCCATAAGTAACATCGAAAGTAACAGGTTTTGTTATATCGCGGATGGTAAGATTTCCTGCCAGCTTGTATTTATTTTCGCCTGCAGGAGTAAATGAAGTACTGGTAAACTTCATTTGAGGAAATTTTTCGGCATTAAAAAAGTCATCGCTCTTCAAATGGCCATCCCTTCTTTCGTTATCTGTGTTAATAGAACTTACGTCTACTGAAAAATTTATC
>CAXSIE010000233.1:0-8105 GCA_964237295.1 uncultured Flavihumibacter sp.
GCCTGCGATTATTGCGGGCGCATGGCTGGGGGGAACATTAGATACCACCGCTTCGGTAACAGCCGCTGCACAATTGGTAGGACCGCTGGCTATTAAAGCAGGTGTGATAGTAAAATTTTCCCAGAACGTTCTGATTGGTGTTGCAGCTGTCTTTATTGCGGCATGGTGGACATTGAAAAAAGATCCTTCCGCTAAAGCAACAACAGAAGGTAAAGGATTAGGAATCGTTTGGGAACGCTTTCCAAAATTTGTATTAGGTTTTTTATCCGCCTCCTTATTATTTTCTTTTTTTATCGCTCCGGAAACTACCAAACAGGTTTCCGGTATACTCAACAGCCTTCGTACCGTTTGGTTCGCGCTTGCGTTTGTGGCAATTGGTTTGGAAGCCCGGTTTTCTGATCTTGTTCAAATCCAGGGTGGCCGGCCGGCATTGGCATTTGTAGGCGCGCAACTATTTAATATTGCATGGACACTGTTATGGGCGTATTTATTGTTTGGCGGAATACTGTTTCCTGTGCCGAACATTCAATGAAAATTTATTTAGATTTCAACTGCCTATATTTATTTCATTTTTTCAAACTATGCTAGCAGCCGTATAAACCACATAAATGAATTTTAATCTTACCCAGATACCCGGAAGAAATGAGAAGCCGCGAACAGAAGGTATTACCATGGTTATGGATAAAGGGCTTAGTGTAGAAGAAGCCAGGCACTTTATGAATATCGGTCATCAGTATGTAGACCTGGTAAAGCTGGGATTTGGAACGGCCTATGTTACTCCTAACCTGGTAGAAAAACTTGAAGTCTATCGTTCCTATAATATCCCGGTATATTTAGGTGGTACTTTATTTGAAGCGTTCCTGGTACGTAACCAGCTGGATGATTACATCAAAGTCTGTGAAAAATTCGGGATCACCTATATAGAAGTCAGTGATGGTTCAATCAGTATTCCACATAAGGATAAATGTAATTATATCAGAAGGTTAACAAAGCATGCAACTATATTAAGTGAAGTAGGCAGTAAGGATGCCAATAATATAATGCCCCCTTATAAATGGATTGAACTGATGCTTGCCGAGTTAGATGCAGGCTCTACTTATCTTATTGCGGAAGCAAGAGAAGCCGGTAACGTAGGCATTTACAGGGGAAGCGGTGAAGTGCGTGAAGGACTTGTTCAGGAAATACTAACGCAGATACCCGGTGAAAAAATCATTTGGGAAGCTCCGCAAAAAGACCAGCAACTTTATTTTCTTGAACTGCTTGGATGCAATGCAAACCTTGGAAATATTGGTCCGAACGAAATAATTGCTCTGGAAGCCATGCGCCTTGGATTAAGAGGCGATTCCTTTCATTTGTTTCTGGACAAGGATTGAACATACGGTTTCATCATTCACAACAGTACCACTAACAATTAATCATTACATTTATTAACCTGGAAGTACTGATTCAAAGCAAATAAAATAATGGAAAAAATTTACTTAAGTGATGCCGGTCCCAAAGTTTCACCGGCTATATATGGATTTTATCGCTGGAATTTAGAGGTTAGCAACACAGCGGAAACGATGGAAAAAATAATTAATTTATGTCTGGAAGTTGGAATAAACACATTCGATCATGCAGATATGTACGGTTCCTATCAATGCGAAGAATTATTCGGAAACGCAATGGCTCGAAAATCTTTTAAAAGGGAAGATGTTGTAATATTTACTAAATGCGGATTAAGAGAAGTAGATCCGGGCCAACCTGATATCAGGGTAAAACATTACGATACTTCAAGAGATCATATTTTAAAAAGCGTTGACAATTCGTTACGGCGGTTGAAGACCGATTACATAGATATCTTTTTATTGAATCATCTTGATTATATCTGTGACCTGGAAGAAACAGCCTATACATTAAGGCAACTAAGAGAATCCGGTAAAATCAAAAATATCGGGGTTGCCAATTTCTCCGTTTTTCAACATCAGTTGCTTGCAGCGCATTTGAATGTGCCTATCGTGACAAATCATATAGAACTTAATTTATTAAATACATCAGCTATAGATAACGGGCAGATCGATTACATAAAACAAAAATATATGCGGCCTCTTGCTTCAGCGCCTCTGGCTGCCGGTAGGATAGCTTTTGGAAAAGATAAGCTGGCTGTTAAAGTACGCAGGAAACTTCAGGAACTAAGTTAAAAATACAATGCGGATATTGAATCCATCGCTGTAGCATGGATCATAAAGCTCGGTGCATTACCGCTGATCGGAACAACTAATGAACAAAGAATCAGAAATATCGTAGGAGCGTTTTCTATCAATTTAGATAACCAGGATTGGTATGATTTATTTAATAGCTCTCGTAAGGAAGATTAACTCTGTGGTTAAAAAAACGGTTGAAGCTTAATTTATCAAATAATAAAATGTTCTATCAAAAATATCTTTTATTTATTGTACTCACAGCCACCAGCACACGATGCTATTGCCAGCAGCAACCAATACCCGCAATCATCAAAGTAGACCTTTCCAAGAACAACGGACCTATGAAACCTATCTGGGCCTGGTTTGGCTACGACGAACCTAATTATACCTATATGAAAGACGGAAAGAAATTACTTTCCGAAATTGCTGCACTGAGTCCTGCACCTGTATATGTTCGCGCCCATAGCCTGCTTGTCACGGGTGACGGAACCCCTGCACTGAAATGGGGATCAACCAACGCCTATACCGAAGATGCCAATGGAAACCCGGTCTATAGCTGGAAGATCATCGACAGCATCTTTGACACCTATGTAAAACGCGGTATGAAACCATTAGCGCAGATAGGTTTCATGCCTGAAGCGATGTCAACCAATCCAACGCCTTATAAGCACGACTGGAAACCCGGTGAACCTTACAGTAAAATTTTTACCGGTTGGGCTTATCCGCCAAAAGATTATAACAAGTGGCGCGAACTCGTATACCAATGGGTGAAGCATTCCGTAGAACGTTATGGTAAAAAAGAAGTGGAAAGCTGGTATTGGGAAGTATGGAATGAACCTAATGGCTACTGGAAAGGAACACAGCAGGAATATTTCAAACTATACGATTACGCTGCAGACGGATTAAAAAAAGCGTTGCCAACAGCACGTATCGGAGGGCTGAACATTGCGGGAACCTCCAGTACCGGATCCATGCAGTGGATGCATAATTTTATAAAGCACTGCCTGTACGATACTAATTACGCAACCGGCAAAAAAGGATCACCGCTTGAAGCATTGCTGTTTCATGCCAAGGGAAACCCATCTATCAGGAACGGAGTGGTGTGGATGAACATGTCGCCACAGCTACGCGATATCAATGCAGGAATAAAAATTGCAGCAACCTATCCTGAAACAAAAAACTTGCCGCTGATAGTGGGCGAATCTGATCCGGAAGGATGTGCTGCATGCGGCATGGCTACCAATCCTTCCAATGGTTACCGTAACGGAACCATGTATTCAAGTTATACCGCAGCCACCTTTGCCCGTAAATATGAGTTATCCATCCTCAATAATGCAAATCTTGTAGGTGCGGTATCCTGGTCTTTTGAATTTGAAAACCAGCCGTGGTTCTATGGTTTTCGTGACCTGGCTACTAACGGTGTTGATAAACCCGTGCTGAATGTGTTCAGGATGTTTGGCATGATGAAAGGCAATCTTGTGCCGGTTGAAAGCAATCGTATGTATGCTTTAAAAACCGTACTCGATTCCAGTGTCAGAGGACAAACAGAGATTGGGGCCTTAGCATCCAGGGATAACAAATCAGCCGCTATAATGGTTTGGAATTATCACGATGAAGACAAACAGTCGTTAGGTGAACCTGTAACCATCAACGTTAGTAATATGCCGGCAAAAACAATAACCTTAACACAATACCGGATTGATAGCGAACACAGCAACTCTTATGAAGCCTGGAAAAAAATGGGTTCGCCACAACATCCAAACGGTCAGCAAATTTCAGACCTTGAAAAAGCGGGCCGGTTACAAACGATGGGTAAAAGCGAAAAGCTGGTTGTCAATTCCAGTAAAGCAACCATTCAAATTTCTTTGCCCAGGCAAGGTGTCACTTTGCTGAAGATGGATTGGTAATTTGTTATGTTACCTTTTCATTTAAATAAGCCAGCTTCATGAATTTAATGACTTCTTCATTCACGTCTTCATTATAGTACATTCTTAAATGGTGATTGAACTGGTGAGCGTCTCCCGGCACCTGGGCAATTTTTATAAAACATAAATTATCAGGGTAAGCCTTTTTAAAAGGAAATACTATATGAACAAAGTTTTTACCTAACTGGGTTATCCAGGCTACGCGTTTATCAGCATTGGCGATTCCTATCATGGTTTTAGCAGGATGTAAAGTTATGTCACCCAGTTTTGCATAAGTTGCCACGAAGTGTTGAAACAGCGACTTTGTCATCTCGGATTTACCTGCTAAAAAATCATTAACTGAGTTGTTCATCTATTTGTCTTGAGATAATATATCAAAGTCCGCTGATCTGGCGAATCATCTGATTGGTAAATCCCCATTCGTTATCGTACCATGCCATCACTTTTACCAGATCGCCATCCACCACGCGGGTCATTTCCAGGTCAACAAGTGTGGCAAACGGATTTTTGATAATGTCAGTAGATACCAATGGTTCATCGGTGACAGATAACACCAGTTTATACCTGTCAGTTGCGGCTTCTTCAACAAGTATTTTATTGATCTCTTCAGGGGTGGTGGTTCTTTCCGCTATAAAAGTGATATCTGAAATAGAACCAACAGGTACGGGTGTGCGAATTGCAACGCCGTCGAATTTACCTTCCAGTTCCGGCAACGCTTTGGTGATGGCTATCGCTGCACCGGTTGAAGCGGGGGCAAGGTTTATTGCTCCCGACCGGCCCATCCTGGGTTCTCTTTTTGATGGAGCGTCCACTAAGGATTGTGAAGCGGTGAATGCATGGACTGTATTTAAAATTGCTTTTTTGATGCCGATCCTCCTGCCCAGAATTTCCATAACAGGGCCTATATTGTTGGTGGTACAACTACCACATGAAAATACAGCCGTTTTGCCATCTTCTGTATTTACACCATGTACCACAGTAGGAGTGTCCTTGCTTTTTGTAGGACCGGAAATGACCACTGTTTTTGCACCTGCCGCTATATGCTTTTCAGCATCTTCCCTGTTAGTAAAGAAGCCGGTACTTTCAATTACCACTTCAATATCCAGGTCTTTCCAGGGCAGTTTCTCCGGCTCGCGTTCAGAATAAAATAATATTTTTTTATCTTTTACAAGTAAGTGGTCTTCTTTCACTTCAATATCATGTTCGTATTTTCCGTAATTACTATCATACTTCAGCAGGTAAGCTGCATTTTCTAAAGACATCAGGTCATTGATGGCCACAATTTCAAGTCCTTCACTCTCAATGATGCCCGGCCTATTCTTCCAAATCCATTGATTGCTATTCTTTTCATTTTTTAAATGTTATAATTTAATGAGGATATTTTTTAAGATCGCAATGAAGAAATAAATTTACTTAATTAAAATGAACGAATTCAAACTGTATTGATTTTGGATCACACATACCCAAATTTTAAAGGCATACAAAGTATTTTCAAGAAGTAAGAGGAACGAAAACAAAATCTTTGTGCTTCTTCGTGGCTCCGTGGCTCAAGAACGTTTTGTGCGCTAGAATTATAAATTACCAGGAAAAACTTATCGGGAAAACTGACATTTTTTGCTATCTTAGTAACCAAAGCAAAGAATTTGTTTTCGCCCACACCACCATATAACACACAGGTTTTTGAGGGAGAAATTGCAACTTACTGGATGGATAATTATGGCATTTTGATTTCAGTATCAAAGAGCCCTAAACAAACGATCGAAAACATAACAAATAATATTGCCCTGGTAAAACAAATTACAAAAAACAAAATCGTTCCGCTGCTGATTTACCTGAGTAATAGTCCTGTACCGGATAAACAAACAAGAAAGTTTGCGGCCGAACAACTTCCCGACATTTATTCTGCTATGGCAATGGTTTCAAAATCCGGGCTTGGGAAATTAATCATGAATATGCTCTTCAAACTGAAACCACCACCGATCCCCATAAAAACATTTGGAAATGACAAGGAGGCAAAGCAATGGTTGAAACGGTTTTTATAGTTTAAGAGGCTGCACTTGTTTTATTACCACAGAGAGTAAAGCCGGAGAGTAGGAAGAGGTAACACAGAGGACTTCCTCTGTGTTACCTCTTCCTACTCTCCGGCTTTTACCCCGTGGTTAAAAAAGAGTCATCAGAGCTTCAACCGGTACACCGTATAAGGGGAGGTTCGTTTGTTTACACCCTCATTGTATTCCGGTTGCTTTTGTATCTGCGAGCAGCTAATATAAAGATATCCTTCGGCAATGGCATAACTATCGGGCCAGATCAATTTTTGATCTTCAATCAGTGTGGTCATTGTAAGATCCTTGTCGATCTTCAGCATCCGGTAATGCTGCGGATCACCAAAATAAAGATTACCTTTTTTATCGAAGATCATTCCATCGGTAGAAGCAAAATGTCCCAGGTCCTGAACCAGGTTGTTCAGCTGATTGTCTTCCATTTTCCAGTTACGAAGAAATTCTGTTTTGATGCGGTATAATTTATCATCGGTAAGCGGTTTGTAGTAAAGCCAGTCACCATCAGGAGTAAGTGCGATCCCATCAGAATTAAATTTAGCCGGCTTTCCTTCCTTCATCAATTCTTTCCCGTCAATAATGTATTTATAAGTGGGATCGGATTTCGTGGAATAGTGTGTACTAAGCACCCTACGCATTTGCCCGGAGGCTAAATCTATTACAATGATGCCACCTCCTTTTGATTCGGTAAGATAAGCATATTGCCTGCTAACATCAATACGAACATCGTTTACATAAGCAGTATCCGGAACAGTACCTATAAATGAATAAGTTCTTTCCACGGTATTTGTAACCTTGTTCATTTTTACCAGTTTGGCACCCTGACCCTGAATAGTTTTTAACAATGGAGCAGCAGGATCAAGGATCCATAAATCGCCGTTATCATCAAAATAGGATGATTGTACACAAACCCATTTGTTGATCCCGGGTTCACCGGGTTGCCAGAGATTCATTGCTTCGTTAGGATAGGGTATTTTGCCTGTTAAACCCTGAGCTTGCACTACAGCATATTTGTAGATATCAGACCAGCGTGGATAATTGATAAGAAGCCTGCCGTTTTCTTCTTTAGCTATACCGGTGATCTGATACGTACTGTCTTCGAATACCAATTCAAGTTTTGCGCTTTCAACAGGGTTGTTTTTGTTGCAGGCCATCAGGATAAAAACCACAAGGCCGGTGATTAAAAAGTTTCTTTTCATAAAGTGCTGAATTAATAATGATTTTAACATTGTTAAAATACATCATATAAAGACTATGCCATTGAGTTATAACACGGGAGGATAACCCGTGAAAATATATAAGTGCCGGTAGGAGGCAGATAGTATATTTAAATTAGTTTTTAAATAAAATAAATTATTCTTGTGAATTCCGGCTTTTTTATATAATTTTTACCATCAATCTGTTGATCCTTTCAAAACGATTTCTTTTCAAACAAGATATATTTCTTTTAAAGCAGTGTATGTTAAGCGTGCATTGACTCATTGCTATCAGCAGTCAGCTTTCAGGAGGAAAAATAGAAAACATTGTTATTTTAACTGCTACTGGCGCTGTATAAGTTATTATATGCTTCGCTTAACAGTAATAAAGAAGAGCACAATGCCGCACAGTTTAAGAATGAAAAAAGGCATTTTTATTATAGTTTCGTATATTTTGTTATCTGCAACATGTTTAGGGCAGAATACTGTACCGGAAGATAAAATTGATCTTTTTTTCAGATTGTTGATCACCCAGCGAAAGCAAAATGATAGTGCAGCACAAAAAAAATCAGCTTCCTGTTCCATAAAAAAAACAACATTACGGCCCGATAAAAACGTCCTTATAGAAAAAAGATATGAATGCATCGTGTACACAAAAAATGCAAAGGCTTTGCGTGATAAAAATATTATCATTAATTCCGAATTGCCCTCCTTTGTTACAGCGGTAGCTACCCTACGACAGAT
>CAXSIE010000234.1:0-2562 GCA_964237295.1 uncultured Flavihumibacter sp.
TTGAATATGCCTTCAGTAATTATCCGCTGATCACTGATTATGTAAAGCAGCATTCGCAGGAAATGGAAGAATCTGTAATGCGCCGGCATATAGATCTGTATGTTAACAATTATACTGTTGATCTTGGTGAAGAAGGTAAAGCGGCGGTAAGAAAACTTCTGGACGTGTATGCAGAACTTAATTTGGCGGAAGCTCAAAAGTTATAAGGGCTTAAACCCCGTTCTATATCTTTAGCGCCTTTGAGTACGCATCCAAACAACGCTTTCTTGCAAAGTCATGTTCTACCATTGGTGGCGGATAATTAAATTCCTGGAATTCGGGCACCCATTTACTGATGTACGTTAGATCGGGATCAAATTTCTTTGTCTGGATATATGGATTAAAAATTCTGAAGTACGGCGCGGCATCACATCCACTGCCACTAGCCCATTGCCATCCGCCGTTATTGGAGGCCAGATCAAAATCAAGCAGCTTTTGTGCAAAGTAGGCTTCACCCCAACGCCAGTCAATCAGTAAATGTTTGGTAAGAAAAGACGCAACAACCATGCGTACCCTGTTGTGCATAAATCCTGTTTCATTAAGCTCTCTTATTCCCGCATCTACAATTGGATAACCTGTTTGACCCTGGCACCATCTCTCAAATTCCGACTCATTATTCCTGAATTGAATGTTATCATATTGAGGTTTAAACGCTTTACCCTGCCCTATCTGAGGAAAATTCCATAACACCATCTGGTAAAAGTCGCGCCATATTAATTCCTTTAAATAAACATCACTTAGCTGCCGACTTCTGTTGGCAATGTCACGGATACTCACAGTGCCGAACCGAAAATGAACACCCAACCTGGAAGTACCTTCCAAACCGGGAAAATCCCTGTTAACTCCATATTTAGCAATCAGTTCCTCTTCCAGTTCCATTGAAGGAAACGGTTTAATCACTTCCTCGAAGCCCATACTTTTTAATGATGGAATATCATGGGCAGGTTGCCTGTATAAATTTTTTAAATACTTTTTTACAGGATATGCTTTAATGAAAAAATCATTTAATGTTGCCAGCCATTTCCTGGAGTAGGGTGTAAAAACGCCATAAGGTGTGCCATCATCTTTTAATAATTCTTTCTTTTCAAAAATTACCTGGTCTTTGTAAGTATGAAAGGAAGCACCCGATTTTTCCAGCATGCTTTTTATACCGGCATCTCTTTTAATAGCATATGGCTCGTAATCATGATTAGCATACACCTTACTGATTGAATACTTTTTGAGGAGGCTGTTAAATGTTTCTTCCGGAGTTCCATAATAAACTTCCATAGAAGCATCCATTCCAATCAATTTATCCTGTATTTCTACAATTGCAGCCCGGATAAACGCTACTCTTCGATCGGTTTTATCTTCCAGTTCGTCTAAAATGAATTTGTCGAAAATGAATATGGGAATTACAGGCAATTCAGCTTTTAAAGCATGATACAATCCTGCGTTGTCATCAAGGCGTAGATCCCGGCGGAACCAGAAAATATTTACAGATATGGACATAGATTAATCCGGATATTTATCCGTTTCAATAGAACAGAAAAAGTGATGAAAAGTTGAGAATTAAAAAATTTCACTAATTATTTTAGTGAATATCCGGGAAGTTTCAATATGATGATAGTGCGCATTCCTGAACCTTGCGACCCATTTGATACCGTAAATGGCATTCGAAAGAAAAACTTCTTCCGCTTCAAGCAAATCAGGAACAGCCAAACACTTTTCCATTACAGGAAGATCATTACCTGAAAGCTTTTCGATAAGATATTTTCGCATAACACCTGCCACGCATCCCTCTGATAAAGGCGGTGTTATAACCTTTCCTTCCTTTACTATAAAAACATTAGCAATGGTTGCATCACAAATATTACCGTTTGTATTCAATAATAAACAATCATTCAATTGATTTCTTTTAACATAAAGGGCACCCATCACGTAAGGAAGGTAATTATTCGACTTCAGGTTGGAAAACCTATCACAAGCAATTCTTGCATCGGGGAAAACATCGATTATTAATCCATTTTCATTTAAACCTGCGAAGCCATCCGGCAGGTCCCATGTTTGAATTATATAATTAGTAAAATGATTCTGTGCATCATACAAACCTCCCTCGCCACGAAATATCATTATTCTTACCCGAACCTGATTATTATGATTGTTTCTTTTGGCGAGTGCTACTATCTGGCTGGTTAAATAGGCTGCGGTTAAATACTCCGGCTTATCAAATTCAAGTAACTCAATCCCTTTCAGCAATCTGTCAAAGTGAAATGCTGCAAGGGGTATGGAGCCATTCACCATTTTCATTGTTTCAAACAATCCGTCACCATATCTGAATCCCCGGTTATCAGCTTTGATGATCTGTTTATCAGCCCTAAGTATTGTTCCGTTATAATTAAGATAGTTCAAGGTTTAATGATAATTATTAATGTTTAATGATTAACTGTAAGTGCTTAATAATTGAATTCTTTTTAATTTTAATTATTATCCGTTAATCATTAAACATTAATCATTAACCATTATAACTTATCATCCTGCTTT
>CAXSIE010000234.1:2601-8097 GCA_964237295.1 uncultured Flavihumibacter sp.
CGGTGCGGGGACTGATATCCATAATATCAGCAATTTCTTTGGTTGTTTTTTCCTCACACATCAGTTTAAGAATTTTAACTTCCTTTTCTGACAATGGCAGTTCCTCATTTAATACAGATTCCTGTCTTTTGGTGCGCAACCCTGAAAGAAGCGCCTTATTGGTTATATCATTAAAATAGAATTCCTGTTCAAAGCAGGTTTTGATTGCTTCATAAATAGTTTCCGAATCAGAATTTTTTGTCAGATAGGAATTGGCACCAATCTCCATTAGTTTTGAAATCATTGAATGATCGTTGTGCATGGAAAGAATGATAACTTTAACGGTCGGATACAACTTGCGAATCTCAGGTAACGCTGTAATACCATCCATTATGGGCATTTGAATGTCGAGAAGTATAACATCCGGTTCAATTGTAGCCAGTTGCTCCAGTAATTCCACGCCGTTATCTGCCTCCACAATTAACAAAATATCCTTTTTAAAAGACAATGCAGTTCTAACACCTGTTCGGAAAAGGGCATGATCATCAGCAATAGCAACTTTAATAACTTTAACAGGATCAGATGGTTTCATACAGGGTGTTATTTCTAAATTGACCGACGTAAATTTTGTCGTAATCATTGTGCAAAGTGCATAATATTTTGGACATATACTATAGTAAGTTTACGAATTTATAAATATTCGGAATATACTATACCCCTTCTGGAATAGGCCTATAAATTATACACACTAATTATTTTTATAACTGATAGTACATTTACTTTATAAGCAGTAAATCCTGCAATACTAAAAACACGAAGTTTTGCTCTTTCTCAATATCATTCTATAACATAATTTTGAAAACGTATACAGCATAACTAGATTGAGTATCTTACTGGTGAAAACCTTCATCCTATATCTTCTGAAGCCCAACATTTTAATGATGTATTATTGTTTACTGGCATTATAAGTTTTTGCTTACATTAGATTTTTGTATTAAAAAACTAATCAGCAGGCTTTATAATTAAACTTTAAAAAGTATGATTTACGTTGAGCATGTTGAACTTGTTTCCAGGTTTACCTAAATCCATTTTCTTGCGAAGCAGGCTTTGCTACAAATCACAGTACTATGATTTTCATTACTGCTTTTGATAGAATGACCTATAAAACCACTGATAAACTTCCTACCTGCTTTTCTGTTCAAATATTAATTTAACAACATTATTTTAATCAAAGATGATTGTATATATTATCAGTTCTGAATGAAGGTGAGGACAACAAAAAAATACCTGCTTTTTATATGCAATAATAAAATAGTAGCGAGAGTAAATGGTGTTATTGATAAAAATTACTAAATGCAAAAGTATTAAGTAGTTTGCATATTTGCTTTCTTGGTTTACTTAACTTTTATTGTTTATGAGAGCAGGTTTTTATACATCTAAAATCGTTCTTTTTATAAATGAAAAAACACCTGTGCTTCTAAAGCTTCTGCCGTGCTTTTACCTGTAATATATTACTTTGTTAACTTAAGTATTACATCTTAAGGCATTCCCTGTTTCCTTTACGGATTTTTTTTCACTGCGATTGATTAGGTTTATAATTTCTGAAGCCTTTTACTTACACAAGGAACACAACGCCTGGGCCATAGCATTTTTAATGCATCGCTTATTATAAATGAATTATCATTTATTAAGTTAACCACACTGCTTATATTTTACACAAAAAAAACTGATGCCAGCGCAGTAATAATACTAAAAAATCAAGCCGGTAAAAACATTTCCGGTACCAATCTTCTCAGGTGTGCTGATATAAATTTTTTGATTCGGTACAACTAATTGGTGAAGCAATTACGATAAATAATATAACGGCTGCTTTGAATATAAAAAATCAGCACCGATAATCGGAGGTGGTAAATAATTAGCAGGATAACATGTTGTATTTGCTATAAGCTATCGGGAGATAATTTGTCAATTTGTTTTCCTATTTGAGCAGCAAGGAAATGGGATGTTTCACTTTCTCCATACCATTCGCCGTATTTTTTATTCAGCCTGAAACTTATTAGTTTATCATCAAGCGCTTCAGCAAAATATTCATTGTCGCCAATCTGGCTAACCTTATAAAAGACAGGTGTGTTATAATAAAGAACAGTACAGTTGAAAACAGGTATCATGAGTAAAGTGTTACTTCCCATCTTCAATGTATATACCAATTTACAATTAGCTGATTAATACTGAAATAATAAGCAATGATTTCCAATATCCGGAATTTAATCTCTTAACAGGAAGATCGGAATCGCCCGGCGATGATAACTATAATTGTTAAAGTACCAACAAAATCATAGATTCTTTACTTTAAAGCTGAAATAAACGTACATTATAGGAATGAAAAAAGATGAATTGCTTCTTCAAATACCTGATTATCGTATTAAATCGGTTCCAGGTATCCACAAGTCAATTCTTCATCTGGGCAAATTAAGTTGTTTCATTACCCGTCTTCGTCAAAGAATAAAAAAATCAGGCTTTAAAATAATTGCGTGCTGATCTATAATCAACAAGCTTCATGCTTTTCAGTACGGGCTCTAAAAGTTTGGCAACGGAATGGAAGCTTATTTATTCTCCCCATGCGGTAAGCACCAGGTTCCTTTTTACAGCATGATTACGGTGTTCGCACAAATAAATTCCCTGCCAGGTACCAAGTGCAAACCTTCCATTGCTAACAGGGATTAACACCGAATTACTTAGTAGAGCAGCCTTGATATGAGCAGGCATGTCATCTGCACCTTCATAATCGTGAAGGTAATCAGGATCGTTTTCAGGCACCGCTTTATTAAAATATGTTTCAAGGTCCTTTCTAACAGTAGGGTCTGCGTTTTCATTGATAATAAGAGAAGCAGAAGTGTGTTGTATAAAAATCTGGCACATGCCGGTTCTTAATTCACTAAGCTGTGGAAGCGCATGAATGATTTCAGTAGTGATCAGGTGGAAGCCTCTTTTTCTTTCTTTAAGCTGTAAGAGTTGCTGGAAAATTTTCATGTTAATTGTATCAGTGTGAGGTGATATAGAAGGATTAGAATTTAATACCAGCAATAGTTTTTAAATTGATTTTGGCTTATAAAAAAGCATAGCCCAGAAAGATGCCACCATTTTGTACTGCATTTCCATTACAAATATGCAATACTGTTTGGATTAATGGTGCGGGCATCTCAAAAATATCTATTGTCAGCACTCGAGCCGGCCACAATGGAGGCATGAAGAGGCACAAAGAAGTAGTAAGAAATCTCTTTTATGTTCCTTTGTACCTTCGGAAATTGTGGCTGTTTAAATACTAACGGCAGCTTAAAATGAAGGGTAATTTGCAAACATTACTACTTGCATTTCTCCCCAAAGCTTTGTACATTAGGTTAGTTCAATAATTGATAACCTTAAACTACCTGAAATGTTTTTGCTTATTTCATTACCCGGAGGCGGAGAAACACTTGTGTTAATAGTCCTGACTTGTTTAATAACCGGTATATTTTATTTGCTCACCTTGCAAAGGACTTTACAGGCAATATCTGTTGAAAACCGAACCATGTCACCGGCAAGTGTATGGATTTTATTAATTCCTATAGTTAACTTCATCTGGCATTTTATTGTTGTAGGCCAGTTATCTGATTCTATAAAGGCTGAGGCGATGGCTAAAAACATTGAAATAAATGAAGAGAGGCCTTCCTATAATCTTGGATTAACGATGTGTATTTTAAACTGTTTGTGCCTTGTTCCCCATATCAGTTTCTTTGCGGGCATCCTTGGCATATTTTGCTGGCTCTTTTACTGGATCAAAATAAGTTCTTACAAGAACATGCTTTTAAATGCAGTAAGTATTGATTTGAATGCTAACTCCTGAGCTTATGCATGAGTGCTCAACCACATAATATGAAGGCTTATACTTAATGTAACACTACTTTAAAGATTCGCTACAGGAAAGTGTTCCAATAGAGGTTATATCGTAAGAAGTTGCAGGAGGAGCATCGTATAAGGCACAATGGATACAGTTGTTGTTCACTGGTTGGTCAACTGTAACATATATCGTATCACCCGTTTTATATGCGGAAGGGATCTTGCAGGTGTTGGATACACCAAACACATTGTCATAAGCAGTATTACCGTTAAACATATCCTTCCAGTTATCTTCACCAACGGCATTGTTGTTTAATGCCTGTATCACCATTCCTGCGCAGGTAATACGGATAATTTTTGCCTGAATACATTGCTGATCAACATGCTTTTTACAGTTTACTGCACTTAAAATAATTACAGACGATGCCAGTAATGAAGGTAATAACCTGTTTCTCATAACTCTTTTGCATTGATGACATATTGCAGGTTAGATACGTTGCATACTACCTTTAAAACACAAGTAAGCTACAAAGCACTAAGAAGTACTAAAAATGAGTATTATTTTCTTAAAGCTGATGGCATTGAATAATAATTATTCCATGCGCAAACTTTTAACCGGGTTGGCTATTGCCGCTTTAATTGCATGAAAGCTTATCGTTAATAACGCAATCAGTATAGCTATTGACCCTGCAATAACAAACAGCCACCAGCTTATGGTAATCCGGTAATTATAATCCTGCAGCCACCTTGTCATTGCATACCAGGAAATGGGTGAAGCTATAATTATCGCTATAAAAACCAGCCTGATAAAATCTCCCGACAGTAAGCCGGTGATGCCGGTAACACTGGCACCCAGAACTTTTCGGATGCCGATCTCTTTTGTACGTTGTTGTATACTGAATAAGGCAAGTGCAAACAATCCAAGACAGGCTACAATAATTGCCAGCGATGTAAAAATTGCGAACACCTTTCCAAATTGTATCTCCGATTGATACTGCCTGTTAAAATTCTCATCAAGAAAAGAATATTCCAATGGCCTTTGCGGCACTAACTTAGTCCAGGCCTTTTCAACCTGTGCAATAGTCTGCTGAACATTTGTCGTATTTATCTCAATAGAAAACAACCGGAATTTTGATGGCATTACACGCATCGCTAAAGGTTCAATCGCTTTTTGCAGTGACTCGAAATGAAAATCCTTAAACACACCAATTATTTTTCCTACAGCAGGATACATCTCAACATGCACTCCTATTGCTTCTTCTGCATTTTTAAATCCCAGCTTTCTTAACGCCGTTTCATTAATGATCATAGATTCAACGGTGTCCGCAGCATATTGCTCAGAAAATCCGCGGCCCCCAACAACAGGAATGGCGTATTGCTTCAGGTAACTACAATCTGTCAGGTACACCGGTATTTCAGTCTTCACCGTATCGCCGTCTTTTTTTGCAAAGTCCATTGACCAGCCGCCCGAATTCCGGTCACCTGGCACATTGGAAGAAGCAGTAACCTGATTTACTCCGGGTATTGACAACAATTGCTGACGGATTGTTTGATACTGCTGTTGAACAGTATTATCCCCCTCAAAATTTACGACCATCGTTTGTGAAGGTTTAAACCCAAGATCATGTTGCTGCATAAATT
>CAXSIE010000235.1:0-283 GCA_964237295.1 uncultured Flavihumibacter sp.
GCTGTCTATTGAGGTGTTTTTGTCTATAACAGATGCGGGAAACCAGCCACTGAATGAAATATCGGGTGCGGTATAATTCTTCCAGTCGCTGCCGCTGTAATCAGTCAAAGTAAATGAATGGAAAAAACTATCTGCCAAAGTATTTACAGCAGTTGTTTTTTTAGATCCGGCTGTTAACAGATAAGAACGATTCCCTCGCAGGATACTGAGGACCTGATAATAAACATTATCAGTTTTGGAAGTGCCATTCACCCGTAACGCAGCGTATCCCTGATAAGTTGAC
>CAXSIE010000235.1:293-5043 GCA_964237295.1 uncultured Flavihumibacter sp.
ATTTCAACCACCGTATCCTCCTTCATTGAGGCAACCAGGTATGCTTTTATCTGTTCCAGGTAACTACTGTCGTCGGGTATGTAATTGCCTGCTTTGGTATTTCTTACAGTTACTGCGAAAGAATTGCCTGAACTGAAATCAGTTGCTGAAAAGATTTTTAAGTCGCCACTTTCATCTTCCATATCTTTTTCTTCCATTACTGTTGGTTCGTATGGCAGCTTAACGGAAAAAGCCAGGGCAGTGTCACTATAATTTATATAAGGTTTGGACACTGAGGATGCCGGCGTCATAGTAAAGCTGTCAAAAAACCGTTTGGAATCTTTGTCGTTGGCCTCCGGCTTTTTACACAATATCATTGCGATATAAGCATACCTTCCTGCCATATAAACATTCATGTGCAATACCTGGTTCTCAGAAGCTTTAATCATCACATCACGGCCCTCATAATCCTGTTTTATTATGTTTTTTTGAGAAATTACAGTGCGATTAATAGAAGCCATGCGACTGATCATGGCTGCAAACACCGAATCTTTCTTATTAATGTCAGTGGCAGAATTAACCACTGCCGTATAATATACTTTTCCGGTAGATAAATCATAGTAATATTTCATATCCATCACATCTTTCTTAATGTCCATAGGCTGTAAAGCACCCGGAGCCTCTACCTGGTATAAATGCAACTCATGAATAAAACTTACCCATGGCATTTCAACTGTTTTATAAGTATAATTTTCCGGGGCAACCTTCTTTGAAGAAAAAACAGGTTCAACAGCAAAGCCTCTTTTTCTCAAAAGGTCAATTACGCCTGTATCGCCTGGCAAATGAGCTACACCTACCGCAAAGAAGCTGCTTCTTTGCCTGGCCAGGCTGTCCATCCTCCTCGCCATTTTCAGGTTTCTTCTTGTTAGTACTATGTCCTTAAAATTTTGATTTGCCGAACCTTCTGATAATGATTCCACTCCATTAAGGTCCTGTTTTACATAAATATCTTTCATTTTTTTAACCATGCCGGTGCTCATTTCCTGTAAGGTATCCGAGGTTACGTAAGCAACATCAATTTCATCAAAGAGATCATCCATGATGCTCACCTGGTCTTCAATATCTTCAATACCTCCTACTTTTTTACCCTGCTTTTTAGCGATGCCGTAGAGGTAAAGGTCCATAAAGCTCTGCATATCGCCCTGTTTATAGGCTTGAGCGCTTTTCTGATTTTTAGCTAACCAGATATCCCTGGTTGTAATTTTGTCGGCAGGCTTGCCTAATGTTTTGGATAAGTTATCAGCATACTTATCATATTCTTTCTTAGGCATTAAAGATTTTAGTAAGCGTCCATTATTTATTTGGGTCCACTTACGAACTGAGAAGTTTATCAGCGTATCCGCGTCTATTTCAATATTAAAACCTTCGGCCTGTTCGAGGTAACGATATAAAGAATCACCGAAATAAAACAGCTTTTTATCGCTCAGGTGTATGGTGCCGTATAAGAAGGAAGGTTTTGTTAAGCCATTGCCGCTGATACGCCACAAAAATGTTTGAGGCCATTGGGTGTTCTGGGTGTATCCAATTTTATTTAATACCAGTAAGGCAACTAAAATGGCTATTTTAGGGAAGATTTTTTTAATCATATCAAAACAGAACTTAATTCTTTAATTTAAACGTAATGGAACCTGCTCTAGTATACCATACATGCCAACGGAATGTATTAAAATATGCATTGACGCATTTGCTTTCAGCAGTCAGCTATCAGGAGAAACATTGCACTCATGGAAGCGAACCAATAGCTTTGATTTAAGTAAAAAATACAAGTAATTAAAGTTATTGTCAATAGTAATTTGTATCTTTTTTAATTATCTGTTCAGGCCTTATTACTTTCTTAATCAACCTTAATGTAACTGGGCTGCCAGGTTAATTGTTTCCTGCCTTTCTATCCGGCAGTAAGCTGACTACTAAGCAGATCAGGCAATCAATTTATTGAATATAGGTGGTGCGATTTTAAAAAGTAATTTTACCTGAATCTTCGTAAATCACCTGCTAATGAATGTGATAACAATTTCTCTTAATATTAACGCGCAACAATATAAGCTTAATACGCTGCCATGGGTTTCACTGCTGGATGCCTTGCGGGAGAACCTGAATTTAACCGGCACCAAGAAAGGGTGTGATCACGGGCAATGCGGCGCCTGTACCATTATCTGCGACGGCAAGCGGATACTCAGTTGCCTTACCCTTGCAGTATCAAGAGATGGTTCGGAGATTATAACGATTGAAGGCATATCAAAGGGAAATGAACTGCATCCCTTACAGAAAGCTTTTATCAAATACGATGCTTTCCAATGCGGATATTGCACTCCCGGACAAATCTGCAGTGCCATAGGAATGTTACAGGAAGGAAAAGCCTCTTCAAAAGCTGAAGTAAAAGAATCAATGAGTGGTAATCTTTGCCGCTGCGGTGCCAGCTCTAATATTATTGATGCGATTATGGATGTGAAAGATGGAGGTGCCCATGAATAATTTTAATTACTCAAAAGCAACCAGTGTGCAAGAAGCAATTACTATTGTAAACGGAAATCCTGAAACACATTTTTTAGCGGGCGGCACTAATATCATTGATTTGTGGAAATATAATCTTACAAGATTCAATTCGCTGGTAGATGTCAGGTCAATAAAGGAGCATCAGCATATCGAAGAAAAGGAAGACGGCGGATTGAGAATAGGCGCAATGATTACCAATGCGGATACCGCCTATAATTCGTTAGTAGCACAAAGATATCCGTTGTTGTCTAAAGCTATCCTGGCAGGCGCTTCAGCTCAAATACGCAATATGGCTACTAACTGCGGAAATCTTTTACAACGTACCCGTTGTTATTATTTTTATGATCCTGACACGCCTTGTAACAAGCGCGAACCTGGTGCTGGTTGTTCAGCGCTGAACGGGTACAACCGCATTATGGCAATTTTAGGTACCAGTGAAAATTGTATTGCAGTTTTTCCATCTGATATGTGCGTTGCTTTAGCCGCCCTTGAAGCCGTTGTTAACGTATCCGGATCAAAGGGTGAACGTAGCGTACCTTTTGCCGATTTTCACCGTTTGCCGGGTGATACGCCTCAGACAGATAATAACCTTGAGCATGGTGAGATCATCACGAGCATCGACCTGCCCCGGAAAGGATTTGCTTCAAATTACGCTTACCTTAAACTTCGTGACCGTAGTTCTTATGCTTTTGCCCTCGTATCTGTAGCAACCTGTTTAGAGCTTGAAGGCGGAATTATAAAAGACGCAAGGATAGCACTTGGAGGTGTTGCGCATAAGCCATGGCGGGTTAAAGAAGCCGAAGCATTTTTAAAAGATAAGCCGGCTATAAAGGAGAGCTTTGCAGCTTCCGCAGACATTATTCTCAGAGATGCAAAAGGGTATCAATACAACAATTTCAAGGTTGAGCTGGCAAAGAAAGCAATCATTCGCAATGGTATGATGGCAATTCATCCTGAAACCCAATTACCGGGTGCACAACCTTCAGCGTAATATGTAGGTTACAAATGATTATGAACTACGGAGGCAGGGAGGCACGGAGTAGCACAGTGACCTACGGAAGGGTTGTTTTATGATGCCTGCGTTTCAACCTGACTTCAGGTTTTTTTGCGAACAAAAGAGCACAAATAAATACAGTTATGTCAACACAATCTTATATAGGTCAGCCTATCAGCCGCCTCGAAGGACATTTAAAGGTAACCGGCGCAGCAAAATACTCAGGAGAATATAATATTCCGGGTTTGTTATACGGATACGTGGTTAACAGTACCATTACCAAAGGAAAGATCCTTACAATCAATACCGAGGCCGCTATGGCATTACCGGGTGTTACAGCAGTTTTTACTCATGAAAACCGCCCTTCCCTTGCATGGTTCGACCTTCAATATGCTGATATGGATGCTCCTCCCGGAAAGGTATACAAGCCGTTGAATGACGCGGCGATAAAATATAACGGCCAGCCTATAGCCCTGGTAGTTGCCGAAACCTTTGAATTGGCCAGGTATGCGGCAACGCTTGTACATATTACCTACGAAAAAGCGTTGTTTGAAACTTGTCTTGACGACAACCTTGCAACCAGGAAGACTCCTAAAAAAGGGATGAGCACTTTATTAAAGCCGCCACCGCCAAAGCCAACGGGCGATTTTGAAAAAGCTTATCATGCCTCGCCTGTTCAGGTTGCATCTGAATTTCATCACGGTACGGAACACCATAATCCCCTTGAGTTATTCACTACTACAACTGTTTATGAGGGAGAAGGGAAACTGACCATTTATGATAAGACGCAGGGTACCATCAATTGCCAGACATATGTTGCGAACGTATTCGGATTGCATTTCAAAAATGTAAGGGTTATTTCGCCTTTTGTCGGCGGAGCGTTTGGCGCTGGTTTACGGCCGCAATACCAGCTGTTTATGTGCGTACTGGCGGCATTGCAGTTAAAACGACCGGTAAGGGTTACCCTGGACCGCAAACAGATGTTCACGTTCGGTCACAGACCGCCAACCATTCAATCAACACGCTTTAGTACCGGTACGGATGGAAAGCTGATTGCATTGAATCATACAGCTATCGCGGAAACTTCCCGATTTGAAGATTATACGGAAAATGTGGTAACCTGGTCGCACAAGCTTTACCCGGCCGGTAATACGCTGTTCGAACATTCGTTAGTACCACTGGATGTTTACACACCGCTGGATATGCGTGCTCCTGGCGGAGTTA
>CAXSIE010000235.1:5053-8089 GCA_964237295.1 uncultured Flavihumibacter sp.
GCACGCTGTGGAAACCACAATGGATGAGCTGGCTTATAAGCTTGATATGGACCCTTTGGAACTTCGTTTATTAAATTATGCAGACCAGGATCCGTTAGAAAAAAAACCTTTTACAAGTAAAGAATTAAAGCAATGTTATTTGAAAGGTGCCGAACGATTTGGCTGGTCGAAACGCAGTCCGCAACCTGGCAGCATGCATCGTGGAAACAAGCTGGTAGGATATGGAATGGCCACCGGGATTTGGGATGCCATGCAACTGCCAGCGCGTGCGGAAGCAATTATTACCAAAGATGGAAAACTGGTAATAAACAGTGCGGTTACGGATATTGGTACAGGTACGCTGACCGTGATGACGCAAATTGCTGCCGATCAACTGGGCCTGCCGATAGAAGATGTCACCTTCTCATTCGGGGATAGCAACCATCCTTTCGCGCCCATTCAGGGTGGGTCGTTTACCGTTGCTACTGTAGGCTCGGCAATTGTAGTTGCCTGTAAAGCTTTGCGTAAAAAGCTGTTTAAAAAAGCAAAAGATATAAAAGATTCCCGCTTTAAAAAGGCAGGTGAAGAAAATGTTCTATTCACCGGAGGTAACATTTGCCTGATAAACGACCTTTCCTCCTTCGTTTCTTTTAAAGACATTATAACATCAAATAAAGGGCAGGAAATCAAAACAATTAATACAGGCATCCCGCAGGTTTTAAAGTTGAGAAGATATAGTAAAGCCGTACACAGTGCAGCTTTTGTTGAAGTGGAGGTAGACAAGGAATTGGGAACGATTTCCGTTACCAGGGCGCTGACAGCCGTAGCTGCAGGTAAAATTATTAATCCAAAAACTGCCCGGAGCCAGATTTTAGGAGGAATGGTCTGGGGCATCAGTAAAACACTTTGTGAAGAAACCATATTAGATGCCAGACTGGGAAAATACATGAACGCTAATCTCGCGGAATACCATATACCTGTTCATGCTGACATACATGAACTGGATGTGATTTTTGCCGATGAAAAAGATGATGTGATCAATGAGTTGGGCGTTAAGGGTGTGGGTGAAATCGGACTGGTGGCCATGCCTGCGGCCATTGCCAATGCTATCTATCATGCTACAGGAAAAAGGATTAATAAGTTACCCATTCATTTTGATTCATTGATGCAGTAGTGTCGTGTCAACCATAACCCGGGGCTGAAATTAACAGGATCTTTTATAACCGCAGAGGGGAAAGCCGAGTTAAAGAAGAGGTTACACAGAGGATGCCTCTGCGTAACCTCTTCTTTGTCTCTGGCTTTCCACTCCGTGGTTATAGAAAACACTAATCAAATTCATTACTTCAATTCAATGTCCTCAGGTTAAATGAATTATGCTATTTTCCAATCCGGTCTTATAAAGTGGCAGGTATATCCATACGGATGTTTTTGTAGGTAATTCTGATGTTCTTCTTCAGCATTCCAGAAATCCGAAGCGGGAACCACTTCCGTAACGATTGCTCCCGGCCATTTTTTTGATGCTGTCATTTCCGCAATTAATTTTTCGGCAGTTTCTTTTTGCACTCCATCAAGGTAGAAGATGGCGGAGCGATAGGACGTGCCTCTGTCATTACCCTGCCTGTTGCGGGTGGTCGGATCATGAATCTGGAAAAAAAATTCCAGAAGCGTACGGTAGGATAACTGGTCTGAATCAAACGTAACTTCTATAGCTTCTGCGTGCGTACCATGGTTCCGGTATGTTGCGTTGCGTACCTCACCACCCGTATATCCTACAATTGTTTTAGACACACCCGGAAGATCTCTTATGAGTTCTTCCACTCCCCAGAAACAACCTCCTGCAAGAATTGCTTTTTCAATGCTCATATTTTTTTGGTTTTATTCAACAAAGATAAGTATTCGGCTTCCTGTTAGGCCACTAAGGCACGGAGGCACAAAGGAACACGAAGAAATTTGCTTCTTGCTTTTTTGTGTCCTGTGAATGAAGCATTAACGCCGATTATAATTTCACCAGCTTTATATAAGTGAATTCGCCGTTTGTTTTTGTTATTTTTAAAGTATAGAATCCAAGTGGTAATCCTGATGTCTCTAACCGGATGGCTTGTTGGTTGTTCAGCATTTTGCTTACTACTACTTTGCCTGACAAATCTATCACATCCAGTCTTTTTACCAGGTGCAGGTTGCTGATATTTATTCCCCGTTTAAAAGGATTGGGTCCTATCACTATCTTGTCACCGGCAATGCTATATACTATACGCTGAATCGCAGCGTAACTGCTGCTGCCATCCCGGTTTATAGTTTTAACCCGGTAGTAATAAGTACCGGTGGCAGGCAAGAAATCCTGTACGCTGTAATTTCTCTCTCCGTCGCTGGTTCCTGCGGCACCTACCGTAGCTATATACTTAAAATTACTGCCATCGGTACTTCTTTCCACTTCAAAATCACGGGTATTGATTTCCCTGAGGGTAGTCCATTTAACGGTAGTGGTGTTGCCTGACAGCTTTACGTTCACGCTGACTCCTGTAACAGGTAATATAATGGCGGCACTGCCTCCCTGGCTTTCATTATTATTTTTATCAAGGGATGTTACCATAAAATAGCTGTTGCCTGATATATCCGCTGAAGGCAGTGCAGTTTTATTGCCGGCTACAATAGCGTATACTTTTTTGCCATCATTTATATGGGTAATCGCTTCTGCATAATCTGAAAACTGATAGACTACAAATTTTTTCGGCAAATCACCATCTGTTCCCGGCGCCGGTGTTTCCCACCGGAGGGTATCGCCTTCTCTCCTCACATTTACCGGGATGTTAGGACAAACCACGTCTTTCCATGGCATGGCAGGGGTAAACGCCTTATAGCGGAACTGGTTATTTTGTAAGGAAGTTTTAATTCCTTTGATGTTAGCCATTATCTGTTGCGTACTGAACAGTATCTGACCTTTTACCTGCTCATGACTTTGATCTCGGTTAAGACTTATCTGGTTCTCGATTTCAGTAACGTCCCAGTTGGCATCATTAATTTTATAGAGCGCCAGGCCCGGATAAACGGGACGGTTAT